>CAXTCT010000001.1:0-66424 GCA_964242565.1 uncultured Acetobacteraceae bacterium
GATGCTGCGGCCGCCGGCCCGAGAACGCCACCACGACCAGCACGGCCACCAGCGGTCGCGGCAGATGGGCGAAGCGTGGCAGCCATATCGCGCGGGCGGCCTGCAGGCGCGCATGCCCCACGCGATGCAGGGCGTTGCGGGAGACCAGTATGTTGGGTCCGGTCAGCTCGTCATGGGTGTTGACGACCACCAGGTCGAAACGGTCCGGCCGCATCCGGGGGTTCTGGATCTGGACCACCCGACGTCCGCGCCGGCGAAGCGCTGCGCCTACGGCAGCACCGATGCCTCCCGCGGTCATGACCAGGCCCTCCGGCAGCTCACCGAGGACCTTGATCGACCGGAGCGGCGCCGGCCAGCGCGCGGCGGGAAGCCAGCCCCAGGGCGGTTTCGGCAACAGCGGTAAGATCGAGGGATGCAGCCCCGCCCGGTCCGCGAGCCCGACGGCCTGGGCCTGCAGGCCGGCGAAGGGCTGCGCCAGGATGACTGCGTGGTCGGTTTGCATGACGTGTTCTGCAAGCCACGGCGAGGGACGTCAACAAGAGCGGCCTATGCAGACGGCCGATCCTGCGCCGGGCCTGTCGAGGCAATGAATTTCTTGACATTCGGGGCATTATTGGTCAGACCCGGCCTGCGCCTTTCGACGTGATCCGCGCCGTCCGTTCGTGTGCGGGTCGTGGTCCGCAGGCCCAGGCCGGTCACGTGGCGTCCAGGGTTCTTCACACATCGCCTGCCGCGCCGGTTCGTGATCCCGTCGATCGCCATAAACGCCGGAAAGGCGCCGATAACGCATGACCACATTCTTCGAGACGCTCGGCCTCGCGCCGGCCCTGCTCGATGCCATCAAGCAGCAGGGCTATACGAACTCGACCCCGATCCAGGCGCAGGCCATCCCGGCGATCCTTCAGGGCCGCGATGTACAGGGTATCGCGCAGACGGGGACGGGGAAGACGGCTGCCTTTGCCTTGCCGATCCTGCAGCGACTGCTGGACGGACCGGTCCGCGCGCCTCGGCAAGGCTGCCGCGCGTTGATCCTGTCGCCGACGCGGGAGTTGGCCGGGCAGATTGCGGAAAGCTTTCGTGCCTATGGCCGGCAGACCGGCTTGAAGACGAGCCTGGTCTATGGCGGCATGCCCAAGCATCCGCAGGCACGCGCCTTGTCGGGCGGCACGGACATCCTGGTGGCGACCCCGGGACGGCTGCTCGATCATTTATCGGACCGCACGATCCGGCTGGATGCGACCGAGATCCTGGTGCTGGACGAGGCCGATCGCATGCTGGATCTCGGCTTCATCCTGCCGATACGCAAGATCGCGGCCTTGCTGCCACGTGAGCATCAGAGCCTGTTCTTTTCGGCGACCATGCCCAAGGAGATTGCGGCCCTGGCCGGCCAGTTGCTGCGCAACCCGGTGCATGTCGCGGTGGCGCCGGTTGCGACCATTGTCGATCGCCTCGAGCAGCGCGTGATATTCGTCGATACCGCGCGCAAGCGGCAGATGCTGACCGAGTTTCTTCGCAAGACGCACGCTGGACGCACCCTGGTCTTCACCCGGACCAAGATCGGCGCCGACCGGGTGGTCGAGTTTCTCGACAAGGCGGGCATGTCCTCGGCGGCCATTCATGGCGACAAGAGCCAGGCCCAGCGCGAACGCTCCCTCGCCGCCTTCCGCAAGGGGCAGATCAGCGTCCTGGTCGCGACAGACATCGCCGCACGCGGCATCGACATCGATGGTGTCACCCACGTCATCAATTTCGACCTGCCCAATGTCCCGGAAAGCTACGTGCATCGGATCGGCCGTACGGCGCGAGCGGGAAATGCCGGCATGGCGATTTCCTTCTGCGACGCCTCGGAGCGGGCTCATCTGCGCGGGATCGAGAAGCTGATCCGGGTCCGGCTCAAGGTCTCCGAGCCGAGCCAGATCGCGGCGTAGCGGGCCTCTGCGTCAGGCGAGTTCGTCGGACGAGGCCAGGAGGACGCCGCTTCGGAGCAGGGCATGCCGCGCCGTGTCGAGGCTGTTGCCGCCGTCCGCGCCGATCATTCCGATGCCGCGGCTCGCATCCTCGATCACGACGGCTTCGAAGCCGTGATCGATGGCGTGTCCGGCCGACCAGGCGACGCAGAAATCCGTCGCGAGGCCGCAAAAGAACAGACGTCGGACGCCACGTTCACGTAACCAGCCGGCGAGGCCGGTCGGCGTGATCCGGTCATTCTCAACAAACGCCGAGTAGCTGTCGATCGCCGGATTGACACCCTTGCGCAGGATCATCTGCAGGCGGTCGCGTTCCAGGGCCGGATGCAGGTCCGCGCCGCGGCTGCCCTGCACGGCATGATCGGGCCATAGGATCTGAGGGCCGTACGGCATCGCGACAATATCATAAGGTACGGAGCCTGGATGGGCGCTGGCAAATGAGCTGTGTCCGGGCGGGTGCCAATCCTGTGTCGCGAAGGCGGCCTCGAAGCGTTCCCGCAGGAGATGGTTGACGAGCGGGACGATCTGGTCGCCTCCGGCCACCGGCAGCTCGCCGCCTGGCATGAAGGTTGGCTGCACATCGATCACCGCCAGCATGTCGGCCCGGCGATCGATGCGCAGCATCGGCTAGATGTCCTGGACGGGGAGGGACAGCGTCGCGACCAGCGCTTCGGATACACGGCGGGCAAAGGCTGCCGGATCGCGCGGCAACTCGCCATCCTGGACCCGCGCCAGGTCGAACAGGGTGCGGACCGCCTCGGCGATCGGTTCGTGGCGGGCCTGCCGTGCGGCGAGGGAGCGGATCAGCGGGTGGTGGGGATTGATCTCCAGGACCGGGGCGGAACTCGGCATCTTCTGGCCGGAGCGACGCATCAGGCGCTGCATCTGCAGGTCCGGGCCGGCCTGGGAAGCGGCGAGGACCACGGCACTCTGGACAAGCCGATCGGTCGAGCGGGCCTCGGCGATGTCCTCGCCCAAAGCTTCCTTCAGCGCGGGCAACAGGGCGGTGACGTCGGCCGGCTCGGCGTCGGGCGTGGCGCTGGAGGCGTGCTTGGACAGATCGGCGAGGCCCTGGGTGACGCTGCGGAGCGGCTTGTCCTGGAAATTGTCCAGGCGGTCCGGCCAGAAGGCGTCGACAGGGTCGGACAATATCAGGACCTCGATGCCGCGCGCCTTGAAGCCCTCGAGCTGAGGCGAGTTGGAAAGCGCCTCCTCGCTGTCGCCGATCAGATAATAGATCGCGTCCTGCTCCGGCTTCATGCGGCTCAGATAGTCGGCCAGGGAGGTCCAGCCGTTGCTTTCATGGGTGGAGCGGAAGCGCGCGATCGAGGCCAGTTCGGTGCGATGCTCGGCGTCCTCCCAAAGTCCCTCCTTGAGGGTGGGACCGAAGCTGTCCCAGAAACCGGCATAGCTCTCGGCCTCCTTGGACCGGTTGCGCAACTCGGTGATGACGCGGTTGGTGACCGCCTTGCGTATGCGGGCCAGCACCGGTGTCGCCTGAAGCATCTCACGAGAGACGTTGAGCGGCAGGTCCTCGGTATCGACGACGCCCTGGACGAAACGCAGCCAGGGGGGGAGCAGCTCGGCCTGGTCGGTGATGAACATGCGCCTGACATGCAGGCGGACGCGGCTTTCGCGCACGGACTCGACGGGCTCGAACGGGCGCATCGTCGGGATGAACAGCATGGCGGTGAATTCAAGCGTGCCTTCGGCGCGCCAGTGCAGCGTGGCCCACGGCTTATCGAAGGCGTGGCCGAGATGCTGGTAGAATTCGGTGAGCTGCTCCTCGGTCACCTCGTTCTTGGGCTTGCGCCACAAAGCGGTGCCTTCGTTGGCGGCGACTTCCTGGCCATCACGCTGGATGGTGATCGGCCAGGTGATGTGGTCAGCCCATTTGCGGACGATATTTTCCAGGCGGTAGCTTTCGAGGAACTCGTCGGCGTCAGGCTTGATGTGCAGCACGATGTCCGTGCCGGGCGCATCGCGTGTGGCCGGAGCCAGGGTGAAGCTGCCGTCCCCTTCGGAGGACCAGCGCCAAGCCTCGGTCTCGCCGATCCGGCGCGAGGTGACCTCGACGCGCTCGGCGACCATGAAGGCAGCATAGAAGCCGACACCGAATTGTCCGATCAGGCTCGGGCGATCTTCCGGTTTGGCTTCCGCGAGATTCTGGCCGAACGCACGGGTCCCGGAGCGCGCGATGGTACCGAGATTCTGAACCAGTTCGGCGCGACTCATGCCGGTGCCGTCGTCGCTGATGGTGAGCTGGCGCGTGGGCTTGTCGGGATTGATGCGGATCTTGGCGCCGTCCGGCAGGGCTGCGGCTGGATCGGTCAGCGCCTCGAAACGGCGCCGGTCGGTCGCGTCGGCGGCGTTGGCGACGAGCTCGCGAAGGAAGATCTCGCGATCGGAATAAAGCGAGTGGACGACCAGGTTAAGCAGCCGGCCAACCTCGGCGGTGAATTCGTGACGCTCGGGCTGTTCGGCCGTCATGCTTGCTTGGGGGACGGGTTCATCACTCATGGCAGGTCTCCGCGGCAGTCGTTCAATCAGGCCGCGGATATGCGGGGATCTCACGCTGATTTCAACCGGTGCTCTGCAGGAGCGGGCAGTCCGGGGGCCGAGGGAAGCGCACCGGTGATGGCGGGAGGAACCGCGCGATCCCGCTAGTAGCGTGCCACGCGAGGCGGGGTCATGAGCATGGCGACTGGCATAGCACGGTAGGCCGATAGGGTTCGACCGGTGCCCGCAGGCGGGCCGCCGGCGATGCGCAAGATGCGGCCAAAGCCGCCTAAGGGTGCATTAACGCCGTTGCGGCCGATCGGAGAGCTGGAGGTCGATGACGCTCCTGCAGCGTAGACCGGCGCCGAAGCAACCATCTGATGATGGGCAGGATGAGCGGGCTTGGTCTCGGCAGGGCCGGCGATCGGATCGGACCAGGCCTCGAGGACCTTGCGCTGATAATCCGTGCCAAGTTCGGGTGTCTGCGAGTGGTAGGCCGCAGCGGCGTGCGGCCAGCTTCCGGCCTGATGAAAAAGTTCGGTCAGGAAGCGCGCGGCATAGGCGGCGTTGCGAGCGGGATCGAACGCATCTTCCAGGGAGGCGAAGGCATCCGGATGGAACATCAAGTTGATCTGCGTGCAGCCGACGTCGATCGACCTGACGCCGCGCGCGATGAATTGCCGAGCCGCCGCCACGGCTTCGATCTTGGATGAATAGAAATGGCCCTGGCCCTCGGCGTTGATGGTCCATGGCCATGCCCGGACGTTGCCAAGGCCAGGATCGAAACGGCCGCTTTCGACTCGGCTGATGGCGTCCAGCAGTTGATCCGGAACACCGGAGACATGTTCGGCGGCTGCCGTGGCCTGGTGGCAAAGGATGGAATCCTGGGCATCGGCGACACTGGCCATGGCAAGCAGATGCCACGAAAGGGCAGCAAGGACCAACATGGCGCGGGGCAAATATCGCATGGGGTCATGATGCCGTGGAATGGTTACGAAATGGTCAAGACGGTCGGCCGGGAGGCCCCGATGGTAATTGTGCGATGCAAAAAACCCTTGACGAAGGGGGATCACGCGGCTAGGTTTGCCTTGCGGCGCTGCTTAGGCGCGCTGCATCTTGGACGTTTCCTCCCTAAACTTTGGCGGTGCTTAGGCACCGCCTTTTTTTGCCCCGACTTGTGGCTGGTCGCTCAGGACAGAGACAGGATTTCCGGGACGACGCTGGCGAGTTTGCCGAGGAGGCCGGCGAGCGTCTCCTGGACATCACCGAAATGCGGCAGCTTCTCGAAGCGAGCCTCGTTCATGTACAGGCTGCGGCAGATCTCTATCTGCAACACATGAACTCGGCTTGACGGGCGGCCATAATGGCGGGTGACATAACCTCCGGCATAGGGGTCGTTGCGCCGGACCCGAAAGCCGCGTTCGCGCAGAAAACGCTCCGTGAACTGGATGATGGGCTGGGCGCAGGAGGTGCCGAAAGCATCACCCAGCACGAAGTCGGGGCCGGCGCCTTTCTGCCGGTCCGTGAGGCTGGGCATGGAGTGGGCGTCGAGCAGGAGGCATGCGCGGTGACGGGCGACGGTCGCATCGATCAGTTCCGCCAATGCATCGTGATAGGGCTGCCAGCAGGTGCGTATGCGATGCTCCGCGTCGGCGAAGGTGAGCTTGTCCCGGTAGATCGGCTCTCCAGAAGAGACCAGCCGGGCGATGGTGCCGAAGCCTGCCAGCACGCGGGCGCTCCCGGTGTTGCACCAGGAGGGCAGCTTGTCGACAAACATGGCCGGGTCAAGTTCCCACGCTTCGCGATTCACGTCGCAATAAACTCGGGGAAAGTCCGCCTGCAAAAGCGGGATACCCATATCTGCGGCACCGCCGAAGATTTCATCGACATAGCTATCCTCGCTGCGGCGCAAGGCGTCGAAGGCCAGACGGGAGGAGGCGACGAATTCGGATGAATAGTCACGGCCGGAATGCGGCGAGGCGATCAGCATGGGGGCGGTCTGGAGCACCGGCTCGGTCACATGCAAAGGATGCTGGAAGGTCTTCAGTTGAGACTCCAAGAGGATGGTCTGTATCATGAATGGGTTGCGTGGCCTGACCTATGGTGTCACTTCGGAGTGCCCGTGAACAACTCCCAGAGGTCAAATCTCACCTGGAAGCGGTCATATCGCGATTGACTGGGTAGTGCTGGCTTGCGAATTGCCTTGAGCAATTGTAGAAGCCCTAAGCGCGGATGGGCGTGTAGCTCAGCGGTAGAGCACTGCCTTGACATGGCAGGGGTCGCAGGTTCAAACCCTGTCGCGCCCACCATCCGCTTCCCCTTATCGTTCAATGGTCTTTGAGGCCCGGAACCGCCCCGATGCTGGCATCGAGGGCGCCTTGTAGAATATAGGTGGCCGCGAGCTTATCAACGAGTTCCGCACGTCGATTCCGGGTCATGTCGAGGTCTGAAATCAGCATGCGGTTGACGGCGCTGGTGGACAGGCGCTCATCCCACAAGGCGGCGGGCAAGCCTGTGACCTCCGTGAGGGCCCGCAGCCAGTCCCGCGCGCGTTGAGCCGCAGGGCCGAAGCTTCCGTCCATCGACAGCGGAAGGCCGCAGACCAAGCCGGCGGCCCCTTCTTTTTCGGCGATCCTGGATATCTCGAAGGCGTTTATCGACAGCTTCGCTCGCTTGAGGCTGCCGTACGGGGACGCAAGAAGCAGCGACACATCGGACAAGGCGATGCCAATCGTGCGTTGGCCGGGGTCGAGGCCCAGCAGGCGGCCCTGCGTGGGCAAGACGGTTCGAAGCTGTGACATGTTGAACAGGGGCATGATGACGGTTTATGGTCTGAACGCCTCCTGGTTGCCAGGGCGTTCTCCCACCAGCCGCCAAGCATGAAAGTTCTGCCCCATGTCGCTTGATGCCGCGACTGTTCGACGCATTGCCAGATTGGCCCGCATTGGAATCGAAGATCAGGAGATCGGGCGCGTGCAGGCAGAGTTGAACAATATTCTCGGCTGGATCGAGCAGCTTTCGGAAGTCGATGTCGAAGGTGTGGAACCAATGGTCGGGGTCGAGCAGGCTGCCCTGCGATTGCGTCAGGATGTGGTGACGGATGGTGGTGCGTTGGACGCGGTGCTGTCGAACGCACCGGACCGGGCTGGGCCTTTCTATGCCGTGCCGAAGGTGGTCGAGTGATGTTGACGGAGCTTTCGATCGCTTCGGCCCTGAAGGGATTGCGTGGCAAAGCCTTTACGTGCGTGGAGCTGACCCAGGCGCATCTCGACGCGATCCAGACGTTGAACCCGCGCCTGAACGCGTATCTAACGGTTACAGCGGACAAGGCATTGGTGGCGGCGCAGGCTGCGGACGCCGCGCTTGGCCGGGGGGAACGTCCGAGCCTGGGCGGCATCCCGATCGGGATCAAGGATCTGTTTTGCACCGAGGGCGTGCGGACCACGGCGGCGAGCCGAATGCTCGACGGGTTCGTGCCGCCTTACGAGAGCACGGTGACGCAGCGATTACTGCGTGATGGCGCCATATTTCTGGGCAAGACCAATCTTGACGAGTTCGCCATGGGCTCGTCGAACATGAACTCGGCGTTCGGACCGGTAACAAACCCGTGGAGTCGTGACGGAGATGCGGCCCGTCTGGTGCCGGGAGGGTCCTCGGGCGGATCGGCGGCCGCAGTGGCGGCATGCATGGCAATGGGTGCCACGGGAACCGATACCGGCGGCTCGATCCGGCAGCCGGCCTCGTTCTGCGGCATCGTCGGGATGAAGCCGACCTACGGGCGCTGCAGCCGATGGGGCGTGATTGCGTTTGCGAGTTCGCTCGACCAGCCAGGGCCAATGGCGCGTCGCGTTGAGGATTGCGCGATCCTTTTGCGGTCGATGGCGGGTTATGACCCGCGGGACAGCACCAGCATGGATCGTCCGGTGCCTGATTATGGCGCCGCCTGTGGACGCAGTCTGCGTGGAGTGCGCATCGGCATCCCGCAGGAATACCACGCGGCCGGGATGCCGATTGAGATCGAGACGCTTTGGCAGAAGGGGATTGCCTGGCTGCGGGATGCCGGATGCGAGATCGTGAATGTGTCGTTGCCACACACGAAATACGGGCTGGCAGCCTATTACATCGTGGCGCCTGCGGAATGTTCATCCAACCTTGCCCGATATGACGGGATCAGGTTCGGTGCGCGGGTGGAGGCGGATAGTCTGGACGCGTTGTATGAGCAATCGCGAGCGGCAGGGTTTGGCGCCGAGGTTAAGCGGCGCATCCTGATCGGGACCTACGTGCTCTCAGCGGGCTATTACGACGCTTATTACCTTCGTGCGCAGAAGGTGCGAAATCTCATCCTGCGGGATTTCACCGAGGTCTTCGGCAAAGTGGATGCGTTGCTGACGCCGACCGCGCCGTCGGCGGCGTTTGCACAGGGCGATAATATGGACGATCCGATCAAGATGTATCTCAACGACATCTTTACGGTTCCGGCGAGCATGGCTGGCGTGCCGGGATTGTCGGTGCCGGCAGGACTGGACAGACAAGGGCTGCCGCTGGGGCTGCAGTTGATCGGGCGGCCGTTCGATGAGGAAGGTCTGTTTGCGATCGGGTCGGCGTTGGAGCAGGCAGCCGGATTTGCACATCTGCCGGCGTTGCGTGCGGGGCCGGGTTCAATGGCTGGAGATGCAGCATGACCTACATGCTGGAAGGACGCGAAGGCGTTTGGGAACTGGTGGTCGGCCTTGAAGTGCATGCCCAGGTGATCAGCCAGTCCAAGCTATTTTCCGGGGCCTCGGCCACCTATGGCGGCGAGCCGAATACCCATGTGAGCCTGGTGGATGCCGCCTTCCCGGGAATGCTGCCGGTGATCAACGCGGAGTGCGTGGCACAGGCGGTGCGTACCGGCCTGGGCTTGAATGCGCGGGTCAATCTGGAGAGCCGGTTCGACCGCAAGAATTACTTCTATGCCGATTTGCCTGCTGGGTACCAGATCAGCCAGTTCACCCATCCGATCATCGGCCCGGGCGTAATCGAGATCGAACTGGCGGACGGCAGCACGCGCGAGATCGGCATCACCCGGCTGCATCTCGAGCAGGATGCGGGGAAGTCGCTGCATGACCAGAGTCCAACACGGTCCTACATCGACCTGAACCGCGCCGGCGTGGGATTGATGGAGATCGTCAGTGAGCCGGATATGCGCAGCCCGGAGGAGGCGGGCGCCTATCTGCGCAAAATCAGGACCATCCTGCGCTACCTTGGAACCTGTGACGGCAATATGGAAGAGGGCTCGATGCGGGCCGACGTGAATGTCTCGGTGCGGCGGCATGGCGAGCCGTTCCGGACACGGTGCGAGATCAAGAACGTCAATTCGGTCCGCTACGTGATGCAGGCGATCGAGGCCGAGGCAAGGCGACAGATCGACGTCTGGGAAGCTGGGGGGTGCGTTGATCAGGAGACGCGGCTGTTCGATCCCGCGCGCGGCGAGACCCGGTCATTGCGGAGCAAGGAGGATGCCCATGATTATCGATATTTCCCGGACCCTGATCTGCTGCCGCTGGTTCTGGACGAAGCCTGGGTGGCAGGTCTGAAGCAGGCACTGCCAGAGTTGCCGGATGCGAAGCGCGTCCGATTTGTGAGCCACTATGGCATTCCTCGCTATGACGCGGCCGTACTTGTGGCCGAACAGGCGACGGCCATTTTTTATGAGAGGCTGGCGTCAGGGCGGGATGGGCGAATGGCCGCGAACTGGTTGACGGGCGATTTATTCGCGGCGTTGAACCGGACTGGGCGAAGCATTTCGGACAGTCCTGTCTCGGCAGACGCTCTGGGCGAGTTGCTGGACCTGATCGCGGACCACACGATCAACGGGCGGATTGCCAAGGACGTGTTCGAGGAGATGGTTGAAGCCGGGAAGATGCCGGGGGAGATCGTCGAGCGGAAAGGCCTACGACAGGTTACGGACAGCCGAGCAATCGACGAGGCCGTCGAAGCAGTGCTGGCAGCCAATGAAGGCAAGCTGGCGGAGTTCCGCTCAGGCAAGGAAAAACTATTTGGATATTTTGTTGGTCAAGTGATGAAGGCCATGGCTGGGAAAGGTAATCCGGCTCTTGTCAATGAGGCGCTGCGCAGTCGGCTCTACGGGACGATGCGGGATCGGGTTTGACGGAAGGCCGGTCAAGGACTAGAAGCAGAACAGCAAACGCCGTGCGATGAGCACGCTCTTCGGCGGAGGGGTGGCCGAGTGGCTGAAGGCGGCGGTTTGCTAAACCGTTTAAGGGTGTCAAGCCCTTACGTGGGTTCGAATCCCATCCCCTCCGCCAAAATATTCAGCTACTTCGAGGATATCTATCTACCGGGATGGTTGTAGATCAGTCGCTTTTTCGGGATTTGATGTCCAGGAAGCAGAATGACCGTAACGCGGCGCCCGGCTAGCACGCGCAAGACGAGGTTCGACATGCGCCTGAATTGCAGCCCATTGGCTTGGATTGGGTTAGCCATCCTGTTGTCCACTAACGCTCATGCGGAGGAGCAGTCTCCCTCTGGAGACGTTATAAGGGACCAATTGGCACGAGTGATTGCTGTCCTGCGTCTTCAGCCCTCCACCGCGGGACAATCCTGTCTGGACGCACTGCATGAGGTTCACCAGACCGAGGATCAGGTAAAAGTCTTACAAAATAAGACGAACAACCCGGATCTGGCTCTCGCGCAGGATGTGCTGGAAACCGACTACGAGAACGCGAAGGAGATCTGCGGTGCAGATGCTGGCCGGGTTTGCGCCGGTCCCGGGCAGGTCAGCGGAGTGGCTGCGACCTGCAGGGCGCTCCATCAAGATGGTCGAAGCCGTTGATGCGCTCAAGGCCGCGTACAGAGACACAAGCTATCACGTACTGGAATTCGGGAACTCCTTGTTGGATCTATCAACTCACGGATTAAGGCTGCGTCGAGCCCGCATTGCGGCCGATGCTTAGATGCTTTGCAGGACCATGGATCATCGTTTAACTGGGTACATGCTGGAAGCTCTCGCAAGTTGGTTTGCCACGTATATCCTAAGCGTTTCCGCAGTTTTTATGGGAAGTTCAAGACTTTACTGAATAGAATAATAATTTCGGGCTTGATTCATACAATATATGGTATTCTTAAAGTTCTTATACTTATAACTGACGTATATTTCTTACTGAGCCGGTTTTGTGCCGATTTATATTGCTCCGCTTGCGATTTTTACATAGTATTCCATATTTTGGACAACGGGTATTAGTCCAGTAAACTCAGTGTTATTTCGCATTAGATTCTTCTTGTACTCGAGATAACGTTTTGTCAGCATCTCATTGAAGCCTCAGGGCTGAACATAAGGGATGCTGACAAAATGCCTCGTTCGATAAACTGGACCGGCGATCTCGATGCGAAACTCATCCGCCTCCTCGACTTCCAGGGCGCAACAATCCGCGGTGCTGCAAAGCGGCTCGGCGTGAGCCGTAGCTTCGCCCAGCGGAGGGCAAAGTTGCTCTCGACACGCATGCGACAGAATTCCTGTACTGAAGCCCGGGAAGCGGCTGGGATAGATCCACTACCCGCAGGTCATCCGATCACCTGGAACGCCATTTCAACAGAGCCCACACATTTCAGCAGCTTGTCTTCATAGGAGCGGCGCACAACTGCTTCTGGACATCCCGACAAGCTCAGGCTGATCGGCGAGCCACAGGGTCGGTGCTTCTGCAAGCTTTACAGGGATACATGATGAAAATTGACAGCGAATGCGAACTCCAGCCGGCGCCGGTCAAGATGTCAATCCATCTGAGCGTGGAGCGCTATCTTGAAAACAGAGCGACTCCGGAGCGACTTCGTAAAGGCAGTGACTTCCGGATCCTGGACGGGATGCAGCGCCTGTGCGGGCCCCTTTCAGCTCTACATCGTTCGGGCGAAATAGGCGACAGCCATGTTGCAGCGGCCGATCGCTGGTATCGTGACTATGTGCTCGGCGTAGAGGGCGCGCGGGACCCGGATTCTCGCCGCAGCGGAAAGTCCGGGGATTACCATGCCGGTATGCTTTCCCGCGTGGCAGCATGCACGCGGTATCGTGGAGTGCGCGACGCCCTTGGTTTTTGCACCGAGGTAAGGCTGCGCCTATTGCTGCTCGACGAGTTGTCGTTTTCTGCCATAGCCGAAAAGCTTATGCCGAAAGACGTAAACGGACGCAAGAAAGTTGCGGCGCAGATGGTTTTTTTACTCGAACAACTAGCAGAACATTATGAGGTTATTGATAAGGAGTCCCGGTCATCAAGTCCTACAGCCAGGGAACGTTGAACCGCCGTCTGACGCCCCGGGACATTTCCTCGCCTCCAGTATAGTCGAACTCGAAAAGAGGACCGGCCTATGCCACCATCAGTTCAAACAAGAAGGCATTTTCTGTAACGGTATCGAAACATCTTGACGCCGGGTCCAGTCGAGGATATAAGGATCTCATACTGAATTAGTTAGGCCCGCCGGCAGAGATGCTTGGCGGGCTTTGTCGTTTCCGACACATACAGCGGGTTACTATGATGTTCGCAGGCATTGTGCAGATCACACGTGGCGATGTCGTCGCGAGCGGCGCATCGATCTACTTCGTTCGTGCTATGGAAGGCGATGAAATGATGTTGCTTCGGATCGAGAATCAACGTGGCGTCCGGCATCGTGCGGATGTGACACCCGATCATTGGTCCGATATTGCGCTCAGCGGCCTGCCTCTGCAGGATATCGTGATTCGCTGCGTTCCGATCAGACGCTACACCACATGCAACCTGACTAGAATGGGCTGCCTTTCCGATCTTCTGCAGGAACGCATCGAGAGGGCGCTGAAACGAGAGATGCTGGTACGTCGTTTCGAAGAATCGCCGCCGATGCGAAGCAACCTGGTAGCCTCTACATCTTCACGAGGCCGTCGCGTCGGCGCGGTCCGTTACGCCTGAGCCCGCCCGCAGCGGATGTTGCTGCAACCTCGTCGGGGCGATCCAAGCGGAAAGTTCCTAAAGCTCTGGCAAAGCCACCGGTCAGAAGCCTGGAACCCATTGACCGCTTCCTGATCGCCCTGGCGCAGACCGGCAATCCCAGTGTCGCCTGCCGTGCAAGCACGATCACGCGGCGCGAAGTCAATTTACTGCGCCAAAGCAATGCCGAGTTTGAGATGGCTTTTCAGGAGGCCATGGACGAAGCGGCTGACCTGCTGGAGGCGGAAGCCTGGAGACGAGCCCTGGAAGGCGTGGCCGAGCCGGTGGTGAAGGGGGGGAAGCCAGTGCTCCATCCCACCACAGGCGAAGCGGTCATGGTGCGCCGCTATAGCGACGCGCTGCTCGTGCTGCTGTTGCGTGGGAGCAAACCTGGCAAGTTCGCCTCGCGTCCAACGACCTCTACTCGTGAAGATCCGGCACAAATCATCAGGGAGATGGCCTCAGACCATGATCCGCCAAGACGGGACGCAAAACCGGAGTGGCAACGCCGGCCATGAGGCCGGACGGGTGGCATTGAGCGAGCCACAATGGGCTATCTATAGCGCCGGCTGGGGCGAGACCGCACGCTTTCGCGTTGCCGTGTGCGGGCGTCGCTTTGGCAAGGCCCTGGCGGTCTCTACCCCGCTTCCTTCGCCGGACGGCTGGACGACCATGGGCGTTTTGCAAGAAGATGATCGCCTGTTTGACCAGCGAGGTGCGGTATGTCGGGTGGTACTGGCAACAGATATCATGCTGGGACGGCCATGCAACCGGATCAGCTTCGACGACGGCGTCCAGATCATCGCCGACGACGATCATCTATGGCAAGTTCGTGAAGAGCTCGGAGGCCACATACGCTACGCGGTGAGCAGGACACGTGATCTTGCTAGACGTCTGGAGTATGGCGCGCATTACCGTTGTTCGATCGCAGCATCCCGCGCCCTGCAGATGCCAGAGTTCGCGTTCCGAGAGGATCCATACGAAGTAGGAAGAAGGGCGGCCGGAAGAGGATTGTCAGGCATCGGCGGTATCGGGGTTACAGGCTCGATACGACAGCGCCGGCGCTTGCTGCGGGGGATTGTCGATGGCCTAGGCGGCATCCGCCACAACGATGGCCGTCGTGTGGAATGCCCGACAGCAGCGCTGATGCGCGATCTGCTTGAGCTTCTGCGGTCACTTGGGCAGGTTCCGCGGGTTGAGACGCAGTCCAGTTCAAACCCGAATGGTGATGTTCTGGTCTGGGGCAGTGCAGGCCGGAATGCGGCGCGACAGGTGGTCGCCGTCGAGCCGATGGAAAGCGTTGCCGTCCGCTGTATTCAGGTCGACTCGCCGTCGCGGTTGTACCTTTGTGGCGACGGGATGGTGCCGACGCATAACACCTTCCTGATGGCCGAGGAGATCCGGCGTGCGGCACGCCTTGCCATCCGCTCCAACATCGGCGTGGAAAACGAGATCTGGTATGGGGCGCCCACATTCGTACAGGCCAAGCGCGTGATGTGGGGACGCCTCAAGAAGGCCATTCCCTCGCGCTGGCTGGACGGGCGCCCCAACGAGACCAGTTGCATGATGAGGTTACGTTCGGGGCATGTAATCCGCATTGTCGGGCTGGATGCCTTCGAAAGCTTGCGTGGATCCGGGCTTTGGTTCTTCGGAGGAGACGAATGGGCGGATTGCAGACCGGAAGCCTGGATGGAGGTGGTGCGGCCGATGCTCTCGACGTCGAGGGGGCACGCCTTGTTCATCGGAACGCCAAAAGGTTTCGACCATTTCAGGGACGCCTACCTGCTCGGTCAGCCAGGTGGAGATCCGAGTTACCGATCTTTCCTGTTCACCACCCTCGACGGCGGCAACGTGCCCGCAGAAGAGGTGGTCGCGGCGCAAAACCAGCTTGACCCGAGAACCTTCAGGCAGGAATACGGAGCGAGCTTCGAGAGCTATGCTGGACGGGTAGTCTATGCCTTCAGTCGCGCCGAGAGCGTGCAGGCTATGGCTTATGATCCGTCCCGACCTCTGCATGTCGGAATGGATTTCAACATCAACCCCATGTCGGCGACGATATGGCAGGAAGATGGCGAGATCACGCGGCAGATCGCCGAGATCATCCTGCCCACGTCCAACACCGATGAGATGGCGGTGGAGATAAGCCGCCGTTACGGGCGGAGCGGTTTTGATCCTGCTCTCAAAACAGTCGACCATATTACGGTCTATCCGGATCCTGCAGGTGCGCAACGGCGAAGTTCGGCGGGTGGCCGGACCGACATCGGCATCCTGCGCGAGGCCGGATTGCGTGTCGTGGCGATGGCGGCCCACCCATCGGTACGAGACAGGACGAATGTCATGAACCGGCAATTCCTATCGGCCGATGGCGTCCGGCGCGCCTTCGTGGACCCGTCATGCACAAAATCCATCGAGGCCTACGAGAGACTGGTCTACCGGGACGGCACCAACGAGCCCGACAAGAGCCAGGGTCAGGATCATCTAGTAGACGCGAGCGGCTATTACCTGTTTGGCCGGACACTCCGCCAAGCCGGCGGCAAGGCATCGGTATCTCACCTTATGGAGCGCTGAGCAGCATGGATTGGATTGCCCTCCAGGCCAGGATGCCGCGCGACGCGGACATGCCCGATCGCAGCTTCCGGCTCGGCGCCCTAGAAGCCGTGCTGGATGGACGACAATATGATCTGCTGCCGCACGCCTTCTCCCGGGAGCGGAGCGATGCGGGGGAATATGTGCCGCTCGATGAGCGGCGGCCCTCGGTGCGTACTGGTCTGTGCCGGGTTGTGGTCGAGGATTCCGTTTCTCTTTTGTTCAGCGAAGGACACTGGCCGTCGCTGCGTGTCAATTGCGACAGGACCAGGGCCGCCCTTGTCGATCTGGTGCGTGAGACCCATCTCAACGACACCATGCTCGAGGCGGCGACCCGGGGCGCCGTCGGATCGGTGGCGGTATTGTTCCGAGCGGTTGGGCGCAAGCCGTTCTTCGAGGTGCTGCCGACCCGCATGCTGACGCCGCAATGGAGCCGAAAGGACCCGGGCACCTTGCTGAGCGTGACCGAGCGTTACAAGGTGGCAGCCCCGGAATTGCTCGGACTCGGATATGATGTCGATCCGCTTGCTGGACCCATGTGGTTCCAACGGCGGTGGGACGATAATGCCGAGACATGGTATCGTCCGGTGCCGGTGGGAAGCGCTATCGTCGCGGGAGTCGATCCTGACCGCAGCGTCGTCCACGGACTCGGGTTCGTGCCGATTGTGTGGATGAGAAACATATCCGGAGGTGGCGGTTTCGATCCGGAGGGATTTGACGGCGCCTGCACCTTTTCTGCGGCAATCGACACGGTAATAGAAGCCGATTATCTGCTGTCGCAGGCCGGCCGCGGACTGAAATATGGTTCAGATCCGACGCTGGTCCTGAAGGATCCGAACGCCTCGCTCAGTCCACTGGCAACAGCAGTGCGCTCTGGCGGTGTCGCCAGCGCCTTGACGCTGCCCCCTGAGGGCGACGCGAAGCTGCTGGAGATCAACGGCAATGCAGCGGCAGCCGTGTTGGCCCATGTGCAGGAACTGCGGGCTATCGCATTGGAAGCGATGCATGGCAACCGTGCGCATGGTGACAGGCTCGGCAGCGCACAAAGTGGCCGCGCTATCGAGCTGATGTCGCAGGGATTGATTTGGCTGGCAGATCGGCTCCGCATTTCCTACGGCGAATGCGGGCTGCTGTCGCTGATGCACATGGTGTGCGCCGCTTCCAGTAAAGTGCGTGGCGGCTTGAGGATCGCCGGTCAGGATTATGTCGATCTCGATCCTTCGGGCCTGTCCCTGATCTGGCCGAGCTGGTTCCCCGCCAGCTTTACCGACAAGCAGGCGCAGGCAACGACGGTAGCGACCCTCGTCAGCAGCGGTGTCATCAGCCGCGCAGCGGCGTTCGATATCATCGCGCCGCTTTACGATCTTGTGGACCAACCGCCGCCTGATGCGGACGGCCCGGGAGACGAACCCGAGGAAACGCCGCCGGACGGTAGCGACGCTCGGTAGCTTCATCAGGTCTTGAGAGGCCGATACAGGGAAGGACTGAAACGCCTATGGCAGAGCAAAGCGTCGATCAGCTCGATACGTCAGATGACCTACCGCCGCTCGAGGCGGTCGAATTGCCGCGAGAGCCGACCGACTACGAGAAGCGGCTGCGCCGGGACATGGCACGGTACCGCGAACAAGTACGAACTGCGCAAACCGAACGCGACACAAATGTAGCGGCTGCAGCACGGGATCGTGACGAAGCCATCGCCATGGTTCGTAGCGAGGCCACCGGAAGAGTAATCCGGTCGGAACTGAAAGCCTATGCGCTCAAGGCGGGTATCATCGATCTAGACGGCCTGCGGCTCGCAGACAGCTCGAAACTCGCATTGAACGAGGACGGTGAAGTCGTTGGCGCCGAAGCCCTGATCGAAACACTTCGGCAGACGAAGCCTTACCTGTTTTCCGACGCGCGTACCGGTCTAAGTACTGGCACGACCGGACAGACGCAGCGCCCGCCCTCGCCAGCGGTGCCAAGCAACGTGGACGCACGCAGCCTGTCGAGGGAGGCCTGGCAGGCGGAACGTAGCCGGCTGTTGGGTGAGCCCAGGTAGCTGTCGACGCAACCGCTCGAGGCAACGGCGTCATACTCGTCGGCTGCCTGATTTGCATCAAATGACCAGCAGGTATTGAAGCGGGAGATCGCTGCCGATCTTCCGTGCCCTGCTATTGAGAGAGAACTGCTTCATGGGCATCCAGAACTTTCCGCAACAGCTGCAGCCGATCATTCAGCAGGGCTTTCTGGCCCGCGAGTTTCAGGACGGCCTGCAGTCGCGGTTGAGCTTCCGCGCAATTGCCGATCGGGAGGTGTTTCCGAACCGGATCGGTGAGACGGTCACCAAGACCCGTAAAGGCCTTAAGACGCCGGTTACCGCACCGCTCGCACCGTCGGTTAATACGAACTTTGACAACGGGCTAACGCCATCCACCTGGTCGGTGGAACAATACACTCTTACCATCAACCAGTATGGTGACACGATCGACCTCAACATGGTCAGCGAAGGAGTCGGCATTGCCAGCCAGTTCCTCGCCAACGCCCGTACCAACGGCGTCCAGGCAATGCAGTCGCTTGATCGGATCGCTCGTAACGCGTTGTTTGGCGGTGCGCCGGGCGGCGTGGGCGGGTATTTGGGCGGCAACACTCGCGTGGTCACAACCCTCGGGGCACCGGCGACGACTTTGCGGGTGGATGATATCCGTGGCTTCCAGAACGTCCTCAACATATACGGTCAGGTTGTCGCCGTCGGTGCGACAAACGGCATGACCGTGACGGTTGGCTCCAATGCTTACACGCTGATCAACAGCCTCTCGGACGCGGTGAGCCTTTCGACGGCACCTAATGGTCTTTCCGGTACACTGACCTTCTCGACCAACGTCGCGATCGCCGATGGCACCGCGACGCAGCCGGTGATTGCGGCGACGGCACCTCTTGTGTTGCGGCCCAACGGCAGACTGAGCACCGCGGCCCTGGTGGCGCCGTCGGGAACTTATGGTGCGACCACCTATGTTCCGGGAGACACGCTGGGGATTCAAACTGTTTTGGGAGCCGTAGCGGCGCTACGTATGAACAACGTGCCGACAATCAACGGCTCGTATAACTGCTATCTAGACGACCAGCAGATGTTGGGTCTGTTCCGGGACGGCGATTTCAAATATCTGTATCGGGGCGCGTACGGCAGCGACGCCTATCATTCCGGTTCCGTCGTCGAGTTGCTCGGCGTCCGCTTCGTACCGACCACTGAGGCGCCGCAGCAGCTTTCATTAGGTTCGGGGGCAATTCATCGCGCCATCGTGTGCGGCAAGGGGGCGCTGATCGAAGGTGATTATGCGGACATGGGAGCCCGCGATATACCCGACGCCGACAAGTCGCTGATGGAGCGTGTCGATAACGTCGTGATGGTTACGCGCGAACCGCTCGACCGTCTCAAGCAGATCATTGCGCAGTCCTGGTACTGGATCGGCGGCTATGCTCTTCCGACTGATGCGACGGCGAGCACGTCGATCATCCCGACCTCCACGAACAGCTATCTCAAGCGTGGCGTTGTCATCGAGAGCCTGTGATGGTCCGACGCAAGGGGGAGGCGCCTTTGGCGCCTCCCGACATTGAGACGACAGATGGGGTTCTAGCGAACAAATGTCGTTACAGCTTGGTGTTTCCGTATGGCTTCATCGACGGGAACGGAATGCACCGCTTTTGGCACGCGGGCCAGCCGCTGCGCGATCCCGACGAAATCGCGTTGCTGCAGGCGCGCGGCGTCCATTTGACGGAGGACTAGGTCTTGTCGGGTTCCGCCAGCTTTTCCAACCTAGCCTTAAGTGTTGCGGAGCGGGTAGATGTCCGCCGGTTCTGCGGATATCCCGCTTATGGTGCAGGGAACACAGGATCCCAATCTTGGCGCTTCTTTCAGGCCTATGGGACGCTCGAATACAGGCTGACCAATTTTGCGCCGGAAGAACTCCAGGTAGTAAGGCAATATCTTGTTTCCTTGTACTCTCTGGAACAGGCGATCGTTACCGCCGCTTCAAATCTAGACACAGACAAAGCTGCGGCATGGACCCATAGCCGATCTGAAGTGGCCGACCGCGTTAAACTGTTCGATGAGTGGCGGAAGAGACTCGCAACATTCATCGGCGTGCCCCTCGATCCAGGCGCCGCAGCGACGGCCGGGATCGTGATCTAGACGTGGAGGTCCCCCTTAACGACTGGCAGAACTAGGAACGGACGATGATAAGCTTCTTTTCCGGATGGATTGGCTACGGCGCCGGCATGCAGGCAAACGCCTTGCAGGAGCCAACGGATAACGCCTATATACGGCGCCCAATCCAGTTCTCCGCGCTTCAGAACGGATTGACGTTTGATCTCACAAGCGGAACCGTCGGACCGTCTTCGACTTCCTGGGGTATCCTGACCTATGCCGGGCTGTTTGATGCCGTAAATGGAGGCAACCTGCTGGTGTACTTTCCCCTCATGGTTCCAGTTACCGTTGGGGTGGGTGCCACCTATACGACAGGCACGAGCAGCAACGTAATATCGGGGCGTGATCTGCGAAATGCTCCAGGCATCCAGGTCTTTCCGGCTGGTACGGTCATCGGCAGTTCTCCCGATGGCAGGCCGGTCACGGCGAACCTGCCGGTGCAGGTGAGCAACGGTGTGCTGGCAGCGCAAACGGTGACGTTTGGAACGACCGTGACTATGAACACGCTGCCCTCACAGGCGCCAGCCGTGGGCAGCGGGCAACTCTGGAACAACGGCGGCATCATAACGCTGTCTTGACGAGTTGTGCCTTAGGCCTGGAGGTGACCATGGATCAGACCGATTTACAGGCGCATATCTCCAAAGGTCTGGCAAAGGCTGCATCGATCATTGGAACGGGGTTGACCCATTACAGACCGCTCACAGCAATGGACCCGCTGCTGCCTGGCAGCGCCATCGGAACAGTCGCATGCGCGTTCGACGTCAGTGCATCTTTCAAATTCGCCTCACCGACACCCGTGGACCATCCGTTTGTTCTTCTGCTCGCAGATCCGGGACTGGTACAGGGAGGGGATTACCTGACCGGGACCGACACCTACTTCGTTTCCCGGATCGAGCCGCTGCAGCCCGCCTGGTGCGTGCTATGTAACATGACGGTCGACATCCTGGACACGGCGCAGTCGAGCGCGCCCGGTGCCAATTCCTATGGTGGCGTGACGAGCGCCAACAACAGCTTGGTGGCGAGAGGCTGGCCGGTGAGCATGCTTGCAAAGACACGAGGCGAGCAGGATGTAACGAAGCTGCCCACCGATACGCGCTCAGCATTCTTCGAAGTCTTGATGCCATCAATTCCCGACGTTGCGCTCGGGCTGGGGCTATGCCTGCGAGACTTGAACATGCAGATCTATATCGTCATGAGTTCCCAAACAACCGCCTACGGATGCAGGCTTATCGTCGGACTAGCGACGACCTGAGGCTTGTCATCCGGAAAGGTTTCTGGGGCTCCGGCTCCAGTAGGCCAGGGGCGAAGCTCTTGTCCTCAAGGGTCACGGAGATTTTCATTTGGCAGATATTTCTGATGTAGAGGAGGCGTTCTGCGCCCGAATCCTTGCTGCCACCTACCCAACAGGGACACAAAACCTCAGCTCCAGTGGGATGCCCATCAAGATCTATCGTGGTTGGCCTGCCAACAAGACGTTGAACGCGGATCTGCTTGCCGGGACACAAACCGTTACCGTTTTCAGCCGGCCCAATTCAACCCGCGACACCTCGCGTTACGCACGGACCTGGCGAACAATTTCGCAGACAACGCCTCGATTGATCATCACTGTCGTAGGTAACACCGCAGTACTGAGTGGCGAGGGCGGCGGAGGACAAACGGTCGGGCTGATCGTGGGCGGGGTTGGTTATGCCTACACCCTCGCGGAGGACGATACGCCGGCAACCGCGGCCCAAGCGCTGGGCGCTCTGATTCCGCTGGCTTCCGTATTGGGCACGACGATCACCGTAGCTAACAACGGTTCCCTGCACGGCCGGGTGGTTGGTAGCGGCACAGCGGAGATGGAAACGCGGCGGCAGGAACAGGGGATCATGGTGTCGGTATGGTGCCCCACACCGGCCGGCCGGGATAATGTCGCGGCAGCCATCGACAATGCTTTATCGAATATCGACTGGCTGACGCTTTCCGATGGGACCGTTGGGCGCCTGCTCTATCATGGCACGGTGGAAACCGATGAATCGGAAAGCGCCAATCTTTATAAGCGGAACCTTGATTATACTGTTGAATATCCGACAACGCTTCGCATGTCGGGCGCGCAGATGCTCTTTGGCGTTGGAACATTGTCCGGCACCGGACCAGAAGCGGGCTTTGGCTGCCTCATGCCTCCGCCGGCGTTGGTTGTGCCTCCACTGGGTGCCATTCGGTTCGATGCCTGGTATGACCCGGAGAATCTTATCGATCAGCAGTGCGCTGCCGCGCTCTCGCCAAAGGCCTATGAGTTCCGGCTACCATCCAACGCCACTGTTGTGGACGGACGCGCCTCATGGCCGTTGGCCACGCAGTCCACGATAGATCTGGAAATATCCGCCGCTGTTCAGGCGGGACTCTCGTTTTGGGCCTTCGACAGCTACTCGCCGGATGACAGCCTGAGCCTCGCCCTCGGCCTGTATCTTTCCAGCTCAATACGGTCAAAGCTAAAATTTTGTATGCTGGGCCAAAGCTCGAACTGGGGCCAGGCGGGTGAGGACCAACCATCGCTCTTACGCGACATCGCGATGATGACGCAGCCGGGCTACATGACGGTGATGGGGGGGCGCCCGCTTTATCTGGTTATGGACGCCTCGGCGGCACAGGAGGCCGGCCTGCCTTCCGGGGGTGTGGCTGCAGCCATCGCCTTGGTGAGGAGCCGGGTCCAGGCGGCAGGTGGTGGCAACCCTTATATTGTATGGCTGTCTGGCACCGGATTGGCTGATTATTCAAACATTCAGGCTGCGCAGATATCTGGCGCGGATGCTGCCGGAGCCTATTGCGTGCCACATCTTAACGGCGCCATACAACCGTTCAGCTCCCTATCGCAATTAGCCCAGATGGACTGGGCCGCTCGCGTCGCGTCCGGTTTTCCGATGATCCCGACAGCCATGACCGGCTGGGATCAAAGGCCGCTGATCGCCAACCCGCAGCCTTTCTATCCTATCTCCAGCAGCCTTTCGATGGAGAACTACTACGAGACAGCGCAGGGCGATGCGATAGGATCGCATATCGTCAGTCTGATCGAGGCCATCAACGCAAATCCGACCGCATGCCCCGCTCAGATCGGGTTGATCTATGCCTGGAACGAGCTGGCAGAAGGCGGTTGGCTCATGCCGACCTATACATCGACCGGCCCGGACCTCAGCCGTGTGGCGGCCCTAGCGGGCGCAATCTCCGCCGCTGTAACCGCATCCGCGATACCCGACATCGCTCTGATCAAATGATGGAAAATCCATGACAGTCGCTCCTTCGAACGCCCTCGTCGTGTTGCACGCATTCGGACCCTATTCTCGGGGCGAGATAGTGACCGATCCCGCCACCATCTCCGCCATCATGAGCGGTGGCCATGCGTCCATGGTCATACCGACACAGGTCCTACCGCATTACCCGGGCGGCACAACAACCGGAGAGGAGCACTGAAAGATGGCACAGATCACCCAGGCCGGAGCCCTTAACAGCACGGCACTCGTGGTTCCCGATCTATATGTCCAGATAGCTTCGCCGCAGACATTAAGCCTGAATGGAGCGCCCACCAACCTGCTGGGGCTAGTAGGCTCCGCCAGTTGGGGCCCGGTTAACCAACCGGTCGTGTTCGGTACGCTCGCAGATTTTAACCGCGCCTTTGGGCCCGTGCTGGTGCGCCAATTCGACCTTGGTACGCAAGTCGCCTGCGCGGTACAGCAGGGCGCCACGACGATGGTTGGTGTACGTGTGACGGATGGTACGGAAGTCGCGGCGAATTATGCTCTGCTGTATAGCAGCAGCACAAGTAGCTATCCGCTTCTGTTGATCGCCAATTACACCGGAAGCCGGGGCAACCAGATCGGGCTGACGCTTACGCAAGGATCCAGATCGGGAAGCTGGAAGCTGGTGCTGCAGATGCCAGGAAACTTGGCAGAGGTCTTCGACAATATCGACGCCACCGCCGGCAATCCGAGCTTCTGGGCGAACGTCGCGCAAGCCGTCAACAGTGGTACGGGTCCGCTCAGAGGCCCATCTGAACTCTGCGTCGCATCTCTGGGATACGGCACGACTACTCCCCCTCAACTGATCGCGAACCAGGCCCTCCTGGGAGGCTCCGACGGCGTTCAGGGGCTCGTGGCTGCGACTCTGGCCGGCAGCGACGGCGTAGTTCGGACAGGCATGTATGCCTTGCGCGGGCAGGGTTGTGCCGTCGCTCTGCTAGCCGACTGCGATGATCCGACACAATGGAGCCAGATGAGCAGCTTCGGCCTGTCCGAAGGTGCCTACATGATTACCTGCGGACCCAGTGGAGATACCATTGCATCCGCAGTCCAAGCCAAGCAAGCGACCGGCGTCGACTCCTACGGCATTAAGATCCTGTTTGGCGACTGGCTTTACTGGTACGACGATGCGAACAGCCAGACGCGCCTGGTCAGCCCGCTGGGCCTTGTGGCGGGGTGCCTTTCCAATCTCTCTCCGGAACAGTCAACGCTGAACAAGCGACTGAGCGGCATCATCGGTAGCCAGAAAAGTGGGCTGGCCACCAGTGGCCAGGCATCGGCCTATTCGTCCGCCGAGCTTCAGACGCTTTTCTCGGCAGGCATCGACGTCGTTTGCAATCCCGCGCCTGGAGGCTCGTACTGGGCGGTACGGTGCGGACACAACAGTTCGACCAATCCACTCGTTGCAACGGATTCCTACACGCGGATGACGAACTTCATCGCCAAGACACTCGCCTCGGGAATGGGACTCTATGTCGGCAACGTTATCAACTCCTCGTTGTTGTCCAACGTGAGGGCGACGCTCCTTGGTTTTCTGTCGAACCTGCTGGGACAGGGGATCCTTGGTAGCTTGGACGGATCGCTGCCTTATGCCGTCGTGTGCGGTGCCTCCAATAATCCGCCGAGCCGGACGGCGCTGGGGTATGTCCAGGCCGATGTGCAGGTCCAGTATCAGGGGATCAACGAGAAATTCATCGTCAACCTGCAGGGTGGCCAGGGCGTCTCGGTGACGACGGCGCAAAATACCACCGGCTGACCAACTGCACCGTGGTTTTCGACATCCAGCAATCCGACGTGAGAGACAGGATTAATTCGTGGGCAATCCATACAGCATAGGGCGCGACTGTCAGGTCGTGCTGCTCTGGAACGGCATCCGCATCGACTTACGCGATGTGATCGGTTTTTCGGCACAACAGCAGGTCAAGTTGCAAAGATCGGATCCGCTGAACAGCGTGCCGATCGAATTTAACACGCCGGCCGGCTGGCGTGGCCAGTTCCATGTCGACCGCGGGTCATCGGCGCTGGATGATCTGATTGCGGCCATAGAATCCGCATTCTGGAACAACGGGGTAATTGGGTCCGGCACGATCTATCAGTATCTCAACGAGGCTGACGGTTCGGTCAGCACCTATGAATTTATCGGGGTGGCGCTAACTTTCACGGACTCGGGTCACTACAAGGCCGAGAACATCGTCACGCAGACCGTTAGCTTCTTTGCCAGCCAAAGAAACAGGATCTGAGCATGCTTCCTCCCGAAATAGACGTGGCGGACGGACGGCGTTTCACGCTTCGCGAAGCCAATCCGGCTGACATGCTGGATCTAATCGAGGCGGCAGGAAGTGCCGCGTCGTCCGGCGCGTGGATGCGTTACGCGCTGATGATCTGCTCTGTCAGCGCAATCGATGGAAAACCCATTTTGATGCCACTGACCAAAAACGCCGTGCGCGAACTCGCGAGGCGGATCGGCAACGCCGGCATGGAGGCGTTGGCCCGTGTGCATTATCCGGAGGAAGCCGACGAGGGAACGGCGTCGAGCGCCGCGATCGATACCGCAAAAAACTGAGCAGGCACTCCTTGCTGATGCAGATATTGTATCTTGCGCGCAACGGAGTGCCGTGGTCCGAAATCATGACAATGTCGGCCGAGCGGCGCCTTGCTTGCTGCGTGGCGCTTGGCGAAATAGATGGCGGGATGTTCGACTGGTCCACCATGAAATGGACGGTCCTGCCTGGTTGATTGGCGGTTGTGGCTGGGATGAAGGAGGGCGGAATGAAATCGACTGTCCGCTGGCATGAGCGTGCCGTCTCGGGCGCACTCGCGGCATCGTCGGGGCATCTGGCCCTGGAACGCTGCGTGGTTCGTGCCCGCCATCAGCGCCAGGATGGTCGATCGCTGCCGGCCGGCCTGTCTGCGGTTCTGCGGGACCGGGAGAATCCCGTCTCGGGCGTTCCAGTCGGGTATGGCATGACCGTGACCACGGCGGGTGGTGAACAGCATCTCAAGATTGATTATGCGGCGCCGAAGCATGCCGGGGCGGAACCCATTGATGGGCCTGACGACAAGCCTGCCGCCTCAAGGACCGGATTAAAATTCGCCGCTTCCAATGAGCGCGGCAACGGATCGTTCCGACAAGGCCTTGTCGCCGGAACAGAGAATGGCGGTATTGGCCTGAGTGGCCGGGACGCCGCAATGCCGCCGAAAGCATTGGTTGTGGTCGAACGCGTGATGTCCAAGATGGCCCCGATAAGTAAGGTTTTTCCAGGGTTCGGTACGGGAGATCCGGCCGCAGCTGATCCTTTGTCGGCGGTCCTGCCCGGTCGCGAAAAGCTACTCTTGGCCAAGGGAGCGGCGCACGAGACCCCAAACTCCAGGGCCATGGTCACCGGTCCCGTTCTTGGCGTGGCGGGACTGTCGGAGGCCATGGCGGACGAGCAAGGCGGGGTGTCACCTGTTGCCCGAGTAGTAGCCGTTTCGACAGTTTCCGGGCAAGAGGGGCGCAAGCGTCCGGGTCAGGCATCGCACGTTACGACCGTTGCCACGCGGTCAAGTCCGCTTGTTGCTGCCGCCGGAAACCACACTACTCCGTTGCCGCGGTTCAATCTCCCGATCGACCGTGTTTTGAACGGAGGCTTAGATTCGCCGCAATCTACTCCGAGCTCCACTTTGGCGGGGCTGGGCGCGGGATTAAACGTTGACCGATTTCATGATCCGGCGATGGCAGGACAGGACGTCGTTCCACGTCGAGTTGGAAGCCCGGTTCAGGAGAGCATGAAAATGAAGAATCGAGGTGTCGCTCGTCGGGAGGAAGCGAGAGCAAAATCGGATTATGTTGACGAACCGGGCAGGGCCGGTTCTGCCACGCGCAGCTCGAGCGGGCCCGGAGCCGCGCCGGCTTCTCAACCGGGGACGGTGGTTAGCTTGCGAGGGGACGTGATGATGGACGGCCGGAAGATGGGTCGCCTGGTGGCGGTTGGACAAACCAGCGCTGCCAGCCTGCCTACCGTGTCTGGCTCAGCCATCAATCTACGGGCACTACCGATTTTTGCTGGAACGAGTGCCGCACTATGAGTGGCATGTCGGGGCTTGGACTGCTCGACGCGCTGCTGATCGGGCTGGATCAGGCGCCGGTCATCCTGGGTCAGGTAGTTTTCGAAGGATACGAGGTACCTTCACGGATCAGCATAGGCGGCGCCCACGCTGTCACGATTCACAAGCTTCCTGGCGGCGGCCGCATCATCGATGCCATGGGCGTCGACAACGGCGCCATCTCCTGGAGCGGGTTCTTCACGGGACCCTCCGCGGCTGCACGTGCGCGCCTCGTCGATGCGATGCGCCAGGGGGGACAACTTGTTGGACTAAGTTTCAGTGACTACGCTTTCAATGTGGTAGTGGTGCATTTCGAATATGATCTACAGGATCGCGGCGCGCTCATCTCATACCGGATCCGCACGGAAATTGTCCCGGATGCCGGCGCCGCCGGTGGCGATACCGCAATTTTCTTTGAAGCGGCTGTTTCGAATGATGTCGGTGCCGCAGTTGCTGCGGTCGCTGGCTTTGGCCTGACCGAGGTGCAGACGGCACTTGCGGGTGTGCAGGCAGGTTTGGCACTGCCTGGAGAGCCCAGCTCGGTGGTCAGGCTGGCAGCGATAGGTGCGGCGCTGCAGGTCGGTGGAAGTGCGCTGAGGAGCAGCATCCTTACATCGGGCAGCAGCCTCCAGGCGGCGCCCACAGGTGAAGGCCTTGGAATTTACAGCGCTGCAGGGCTGACTGGCAGCGTCGCCGCTGCCGGATCGCTGGCGGGTGCCGCGCAGGCAGCAGGCTATGTCAACCGAAGCAATAGCTGGCTGGGCCAGCTTGCAGGACAATCTCAACGGGCACCCCTGATCTACGCGTGAGGCAGTAATGGGCATGATCCGCGTGACAAATACGACCCTCTTCCATGTTGCGGCGCAGGAGTTAGGCGACGCAACCCAGTGGAACCGGATCGCTGTTCTGAACGGTCTGAGCGATCCGGTTCTGCAAGGTGTCGTCGAGCTTCTTTTACCGCCCTACGATCTCAGTGCGACTGGAGGATTGCCGGAACAATGACAACCTATCCGGCGGAGAATTTTCGACGCCCACGCTGCCGTCTGCTTGTGTCCGGCAACGTGATCGATGGCTGCCACTCGATCGAACTGTCGACCAGCAATCTTGGGCAGGCCGGGAGCTTCTTCGTCCAGCTGGCGAGCGGGGGTGGCCAGACAAGCACCGGCAGCGTTTGGTCGGACGAGGATACGATCGACGTGAGCATACAGCTGGGATTCCTGCCGCTCGGCATGCCGGAAGGGGCCCTGAGTTGGCAGGAGATGATGTCTGGACGCGTTGATCGCCTCTGCCTAGATCCGGTGAGCGGCACGATGACGCTTGAGGGCCGCGATTATGCGGCGCGGCTGTTGGACATGCCTGTGACCGAGAGCTTCCTGAACTGCACGAGCAGCGAGGTAGCGCAACAACTTGCGGACCGCTGTGGATTATCTACGTCGATCAACCAGACCGTATCGATGGTTGGCCAATACTACCAGATCGAACATGCCCGAACCTCGCTCAGCCGGTTTTCCCGCTTCGGGACGGCGTGGGATCTGCTGTCCAACCTCGCACAGCTCGAGCAGTTCGATCTTTGGGTGGAGGGGACGACGCTGCATTTCCAAGCCGCGTCATCAGCTGGTAGCACGCTCCGACATATCGATTTCCGGCCGGGCGATCGGGACAATGCTTCACCCACCTTGAACGTGACCAGGCTTTCCGTTCAGCGGTCGCTGGCAATGGCGGGCGGTGTGCCGGTATCCGTATCGAGCTGGAACAGCCGTCAGCGAAAGCGCGTGGTTGCGCGATCGGGAGACGCCTCGAACAGCTTGGCGGCGGCAATCAACGTTGTGCGCCCCAATCTCCTGCCAGACACGGCGCAAATTCTTGCCGATGGCGTCTATGGTCAGACTTCGGGCCATGAACGAACTTTAAGCGCCACCATGCCCGGTGATCTTGTTCTGTCACCACGTGACGCTCTTCTAGTGACCGGTATCGGTACGAGCTGGGACGGCTATTATCGCGTGGACAGCGTTGATCGAGAGATGACGTTGTCCAGCGGCTTTACGCAACGATTCACCGCAAAAACGGTGTCAGACTGAGGAAAGAGAGATGCGGAGCTGGATAGAGTCCGTCAAGCTGCACTCGGCGGTCCATGCGACAGCAACAGGTCAGCCGAAGCACGGCATCGTCACCAGCGTCGATCCGGTCAATCATGCCGTTAAAGTCACCATCGAGCCGGACGGGGTCGAAAGCGGCTGGATCCCTGATGGTGCGGTTGCCGCCGGCGGCTTGAAGATTGCCTGCCCCAGCGAGGTCGGGACGCAGGTCCTGCTCGTGGCTGTCGAAGGAGATTCCGAACATCCGATCCTGGTTGCACGGTTGTTCGATACCGTCTCCACCCCTCCGATCAGCCCGGCGAGTTCGCAACCTGTCCAGGCCGGGGAAATCGGAATCTTCCTCGCCGGGGGAGTGTATCTGCACATGATGCAGGACGGCATCCATCTCGGCGGCAACCTGATGATTAATGGATCGGTGACAGCAACGGCGGACATTGTATCGGGCAGCATCAGCATGCAACAGCATGTGCATTCCGAGGTGCAGTCCGGAAGCGGCATCTCGGGCCCACCGAAGGGTTGAACATGGCAGACATCGCACATGTCATCGGGTCCGATCTAATGGTGAGCCCGACCGGAGATCTCGCCATCGTCGATCTTTCGGACTGGACACAACAGCGGGTGCTGCGACGGCTTTTGACAAATCCTGGCGGATATATTTGGCAATTGTCCTATGGCGCGGGCCTTCCGGTTATGGTCGGCACGACTGTTTCGGCACAACAGATCAAGGCAATCATACGCAGGCAGATGATCCTGGAAACGGCGGTGTCGCAGCAACCTGAGCCGGTTGTCGTAATGCAGGGTGGTCAACCCGGAACGGTTTTTGCGACCGTATCATATAACGACGCGCAGACGGGAGTCTCGCAGATACTCAACGTTCCGGGAACCGGTTGATGCAGATCTCCTTGCAGAATTTTTCCGCTTTGGTCGCGAATATGGCTGCCAGTGCGCAAGGTGCTTGTTCCACTCTGCTCGATGTGACGGTGGGCTCGGTGCTGCGCGCGCTGATAGAGAGTTCGGCCTCCGTAGCACTCTGGTTGCAGTATCTCATCCTGCAGGTATTATCGATGACGAGACTGTCGACCAGTTCGGGCAGCGATGCGGACAGCTGGGTCGCCGATTATGGTCTTGTTCGGCTCCCGCCGCTGGCGGCCACCGGCAGCGTGGTGATGACGTCGTTCAGTCCCGCCTCCCAGGCGGCAACCATCCTGAGCGGGACATCGGTCAAGACCGGCGACGCTTCGCAAAGTTTCGTTGTTATCGGTGGGCCTTATCAGCGTGCACAGGGCAGTGCTTCCGTTACCGTCCCGGTTATGGCCTCGGTTGCCGGAACTGCGGGCAATGTGCAGGCGGGATCAATTACGATCCTGGGAACCGCAATACCGGGCGTGGATACGGTGACCAATCTGCTGCCGTTGACGGGGGGCGCCGCGGCCGAGACCGACACAGCCCTAAGAGCCCGTTTCGTCACCTACCTGAACACCCGCTCCCAGGCCACCGAGCAGGCCGTCGCGAATGCGATCGCCTCGGTGCAACAGGGTCTGAGCTATGTCATACAGGAGAACGTCACCTCGGCAGATGTCGCCTTGCCTGGGCACTTCAATATCATTGTTGACGATGGCAGCGGCAGTCCTCCGGCTTCGCTGCTCGCATTGGTTTTCGCGGCGGTTGACCTGGTCCGGCCGATCGGTTCGAGCTTTTCGGTAACCGCGCCAGTATTGTTGAATGCGGACGTCACGATCCTGCTGACCGGCGCCAATCCTAGCCTCGCCACAATCACCAGAAATGCGGTGGTATCGGCGGTGACAGGTTATATCGATGCGCTTTCCGTCGGGCAGGCTATGCGCTTCTCGCGCCTTGCCGGACTGGCCTACGATGCCAGTCCGGACGTGGTTAACGTGGTATCGGTAGAACTCAATGGCGGCAGCGCCGATCTAGGTGGTCAGGCTGACGCTGTCGTACGCTGCAGCTCCGTCGTCGTCACGGAAGGCTGATCATGGCACCGTTTTCCAACAATGGCGGCAGCGTCGGCAGTGTTGCGGATATGTCGGCGCGACTGCGATCGACTTTGCCGACCGGATGGTTTCCCGTGTCACCGCCGGCGCCTGCGCCAACTGCTACTCCGGTGCTCGATGGGTTGCTGGCGGGGTTGGCTCAGGCCTGGTCCTTCTGTTACGGCCTGCTTGCCGCGGTCGGAGCGCAGACACGACTGGCAACGGCCCACGGCGGCTTCCTCGACATGATTTCGGTGGATTTCTTTGGGTCAGATCTCCCTCGCAGGAATGGGGAAGCCGACGATAGTTTTCGTAACCGGATCGGCATCAGCCTGATTAGCCGTCGAGGTACGCGGCAGGATGTCATTCGTGAAGTCTCCGCCCTCACCGGATCGCCCCCTGCCGTGTGCGAACCGACCCATGCCGCTGATTGCGGTGGCTACGGCGGAGCCGGCAACCCGGGCGTCGGGGGCGGGTTCGGCTATGGCTACCCCGGCCTGTGTTATGGGTCGGCCTCGCTTGGGTTTCAGTATCTGTTGAATGTCGGGCATCAGGCCGCCTTCGCGCCGGGCTGGGTCAGCACCAGGCAGGGGCCAGCGACCTTCGTCGACGGTAACGGCCTTATCCAGTGGGCGCCCCCGCGGGTGTTGCGACCCGATTACCGGCAGGCGGCCTGTGTCGGCGCTCTACTGGAGCCGAGAGGCTTCAATCTCATTCTTGACAGTCGCTTCTGGACGGGCTTCGCGCAATCAGGCGCGGCTGATGCTACATGGCTGGCCGATCCGGCCATCGCAGGCCTGTTTGGAAGCGATCTCGTCATGAAGGTTTCGACAGGGCCCGGGAGCGGTATGCTGGGTCCCTCGATTGACGTTGCCGTTGGAGGCTCGATCGTTTGCGGCTCGGCCTGGATTCTTTTCGAGTCAGGATCAGGCGTCACAGATCTCAAACTTGTCATGACCGATCTCAGCGATCCGGGTAATGCCATTCATGCAGCGGCGGACGTGACCAAGCCCGGGCAGTGGCAAAGGCTGAGTGCTTCGTTGCAGACGCAGGCTGCGGCGGGAAGAAACTTCCGGATCGGCCTGCTGGTTTCATGTGCAAGCGGCCCGCAGTCTTCCCTGATCACGCAATGCTGGCAGGTCGAGCCGGGCCTTGTCGCGACGAGCTATATTCCGACGTCGGGCACCCTGGGCATCCGTGCGCAGGACGATATCGTCAGCGTGGCTCCCGCGGTGCCAGCGCCTGCGTATGCGCCGTCGGACGTGCTGGACGTGGTGGCATCCACCATACCGGCCGCGACGATCGCCTGGACCGCTGTCTCCTCACCATCAGTCACGGGATGATAGGCCGAGACCTGCACCCGCAGACGAATATCCAGCTGGAGCAAAATGATTGGACCGCCAAATCGTCTATGTCGGCGCTGTTCCGCTCGATACGGATCAGCTCCTGCAATCACGCCACACGATGATCGGGCTTGGCTATCTCACCAAGATGGTCGTTGGTGATGACGCCTCCTACGCGGACGGATTATCCTGCAATCCGGGACAGGGCTTGTCTGTCGTCATCGGCCCAGGCAGCCTGACGTCTCCAACTGTTGTCGACGCGGCGTTCATTGGCCTACTTCCGCCGAATGGCGATCCGCTCGTAAAAATGGGCATCAACACGGCTTCTGTCGTGTTGTCGATCGGTGGATCGGGAAGCTGGCTGATCTCGGCCAGCGTCGCCGAAGCGCAGGCCGGCGATGCGGTTGTTGCCTATTATAACGCGGCGATGCCGACGCAGACCTTGTTCGGGCCTGGCGGTAATGGAGCGGCGCAAGCCAGCGTCGTGCAGCAACGTGTCGCCCTGAGTGTCAGCAGCACCCCGGCATCCTCCGGTGGCGCGAGCTCCGGTGGGACAGTGCCGTTGTGGATCGTAGACCTGCCGGCCGGGGCGACCGCGATCACCTCTGACATGATCAGCATCGCGCCGGGCGCACCCTTCCTGCCCGTCAAGCTTCCGGCGGCAGCGCCGCTGGCGTCTCCGACCTTCACCGGAACCCCAAACGCGCCCACTCCTGCCGTCGGCGACGTCAGCAGCCTGCTGGCGACGACTGCGTTCGTCTCGGCCGCCTCACGACGTGCCCGGGCGGTATGGACAAAGGCCGGCAGCTACGTCTGGACCTGTCCAAGCGGTGTTTCGCAGGTTCTTCTGCGAGGCTGGGGGCCGGGAGGGGCCGGCGGTATCGGTTCGGGAGGATACCCCGGCGGCGGCGGCGGCGGCGGCGGCTATCTCGAGGTCCTGCTCGATGTGGAGCCGGGCCAGATCTACGCCGTGTTGGTTGGAGCAGGCGGCACCAACCTGGTGTCCTCGACCACGACAGGATTCGGCGGAATCCTTTCGGTCTTCGGCGGCGGCAACGGCGGCAATGGTGGTGCTGGACAAAGCGGAGCCGGGGGAACCGCAGGAAGCGACGCCGTCCTGCAGCTGGAGGCCTTGTCCAACCCAGGCGCCAGTACCGGACAAGCCGGCTATGTTCTCGGCGGTGTCGGCATCGGCGGGGCAGGAGGCCCTACTTTCGGAACCGGCTCAGGCCATCCAACGATTGGCGGCACAGTGGGCGCCGCAGGGTTGTGGCCAGGCGGAGGCGGATCCGGAGGCACGAACGGCGCCGGAGGCACAGGCGCCAGCGGCCTGTTGATCCTGGAATGGTGTGGCAACGCGACGGCCTGAAATGGTCTTCGCACAGATGCCAGTCTTGGACCTAAAGCGACAAGGTGCAATGGACCATGGAAACCAATTTTGCGTCCTGCCTTGTGTTCACGCAAGCAGAAGAAGGCGGCTATGTCGCCGACCGCCGCGACTCAGGCAACTGGACCAGCGGACATGTTGGAGACGGGGTGCTTGTCGGGTCGAACATGGGCGTCGGCGCGCCTACGCTGCTGGCATGGATGGGCCCAGACGGGATCATAACCGCAGAACTGATGCGCAATCTGCGTTTCTCGACCTACGAGGCCATAGCGCGATGCCAGTATTGGGAACCGCTCGGGTGTGGCGCGGTTCCCGAAGGCATTGACCTCATGCTTTTCGATTACGGTTGGAACCGAGGAATAGCGACATCGCTAAACAGTCTTGCGGAATGCCTCAACGTCCTCCGCGAGGGGAGCAGCCTAACGACCTCCGCTACGGTTGCGGATGCTCTCCAGCAGATCTCGGCAGCTGCTTTGCTTCGACAGCTTGCCAGGGACGGCGTGAGGATCCTGCAACGGATGCTGCGGGTCCCGGATGACGGACTTGCCGGACCTCAAACAACGGCAGCCTTCGGTACAAGAAGAGATCTGCGCGTCATCGCGCTCATCCTGGCGCTGTCGGCGGCGCAAGTAGCTTCCTATCGGCTTCTGGCGAATTTCGCCGTCTATGGCGAAGGCTGGTTGGCGCGCGCGGCACGTCGCCAAACGACGGCAGTTTTTCTGGCTCAGCAGGCGATGAGAACCGGAACCTGAAAATCGAAAATCAAGGAAAGGTTAGAAGATGAAATTCGTCTCAATGGTTTTTGCAAGACTGAGAGAGCCCTCAACCTATGCAGGGCTCTCAGCCATCTGTGTTGCGGTGTCGATGGCTCTGAGTTTGGCTGGAACGGCACGCTACGTTGCGCTGCTGGTCGCGCTGGTGACAGGGATCGGAGCGGTTGCCAAGTCCGAGCATGACCCCAAGCTGTCTGCTGCCATGGACGAGGCCGCCCAACTGATTCCGGTGTTGGCCACGACCGCTGTGTCCGTTGAGGCCCTGCTTCCGATCAGGTCGAAGTCGCCCTAAATTGGGTTCTGATCCCGTTCGAATGCGCTGAGCGGGGCGCCGATGAAGTCGGTCGGACCGGTATGGGTCAGGGAAGATCTCGTGTCCATCCAGATCTGGCCACCGAGTCCGCGCCACCGATGGCAGAAGGCGAAATCCTCACTGAGGTAGGTCCGCGTCACCGGGTCAATCATGCAATCGAACAAGGCGTAAGGCGTGAGTTTGGCGGCACCTGTCTGGGAATAAGCGTGTATCGTTTGATATTGTGTGTCCGGGTAGGCCTCGATCATGCGCAGGATGGCCGAGCGACTGATCAGCATGAACCCTGTCCCGACATAGGTGGCCGTCGCAAGATCGCCCTCCCGTTCCGCGAGGGGCCCCTCGCACAACTCGCCAACATAGCGCAGCCCGGCGGTGCTGGCCGGCTCGCCACGGCGCATGCGCTGGTCCGCATGGCCATCCCAGTAATGGGTCTTGAGCGGATAGCTGGCGGCGACCACGTCCTTTGCGGAGGCAATCAGCCGCTGGACCAGGGCCGGATCAAAACTGATGTCGCTATCAATGAACAGGATATGGGTGGCGGTCTCGCTTGCCATGAAATGAGCAAGCAGCGTGTTGCGGCTGCGGGTGATCAGGGCGTCTTGTCCCAGCAGGGCCAGGGTGACGTCATAGCCATCGTCAGCGGCCCTTCGCATGATTCCGATGACCGATTGCATGTATCCTTGTGCGACAACGCCGCCATAACAGGGTGTGGCAAGAAATACGTGAGGGCGCATCGCCGGCAGGCTCCTGTTGCCAGCACACTCTAGTCGAGAATGATCACCAACTGTTTAATTTCAAGACCCTCAGCGATGGCGGTAGTCACCCATCATCGCCCAGACCAGAGGTTCGATCCTTGTGGCCAAGTCCGCCTGCGCAGCAGCGTCGGGATGCAAGGGCGGGTCGGGCGGATTGAGTCGCGGATCATAGAACCGGGTCGGATCGGCGTGGCCGTGCGTTTCGAGAATCGAGCCGACGTCGATGTAATGCAGCCATGGACCTTCCGTGGAGGGCAAGCTAGCCAGGCGTTCATTAAGCCGCTTCGTGTTGTTCGTCACCCAAGACGAGCGGATCGACGGCAACACTCCGATGAGCAGCAACTGCGTCATCGGTAGGCGGTGATGCAGCAGATCAATGACCGTGACGATCCCGGCATAGGTCTGTTCCGCGTCGGTGTGGATATGACCAAAGTTATTGGCGCCGATCAGCAGGATCGCGGCTTTCGGTCGTATGCCGTCAAGCTCGCCATGCTCGAGGCGCCAAAGCAGATGGCAGGTGCTATCGCCCTTGAAGCCCAGGTTGACTGCATGGCGGTCGCCATAGAAGCGCCTCCAGGTGGGAGCAAAGTCGCGCCAGGGTTCCGGACCGTCCTTTTCCCAGTTCTGGGTGATCGAATCTCCGAGCCATAGCAGATCGATCGGTCCGTGTTTGAGTGCGGCCTGCTTCGCCTCGAAACGTTGCCGCCAGAACGGCGTATCCATTCGCGATACCGGCATGGTAGCGGTCGATGCGGGCGCTCCCGCGGCCAGCAGGACCGGCAGCATGAGTGCCAGGATCAGCCGAATGGCCGATCTGCACGTCTTCCGCATCATGATCCATCTAGACATAAAGTATGGCGAAGCTGGCCATGCCGAAGACCATGCAGTAGATGGCGAAAGGGCTCATCGCCCACTGCTCGTGCGATCGGAAATACCGCATCAGGAACGCCGTGCTGGCGAAAGCCGTAACGGCGGCCACGACCGCGGCAATGATCTCCGGACCCCAACTCACGACAGTGACGCCAGACCTGCGCAGGTGCGCCGCCTGGTCAGCGGTGGCGGCAAGGATGATCGGTGTTGCGATCAAGAACGAAAAGCGCGCGGCGCCCTGATGGTCGATGCCGCGCAAGACACCACCGATGATCGTGGCGCCGGAACGCGATATCCCTGGGATGAAGGCGAGGCATTGCCACAGTCCGATGATGACGGCATCCTGCCAGTTCAGGCTCGCGATGGGGCGGTGTATGGTCTGCGAACCGCCCCGACGCAAACGCTCTCCAGCCAGCAGCATCGCACCATTCACCACCAGGAAGATGGCCGCCACCTGGGGCGTGCCAAACAGGCGGCGCAGGAAATTCTCGAACAGAAAGGCGAGAATGACTCCGGGGACGGTGGCCAGAATGATGAGCCAGGTGATGTGCCGGCTCTCGCGCACCATCGATGCCAACCCAATGCCGAGGATGCCCCGTGCCAGCGCCACCCAGTCGCGCCAGAAATACAGCAACAGCGCGCACGCGGTGCCGAGATGTAACGTCACCAGGAAGGGCAGGAAGGCGGGACCGCGCTGATCGATGTTCCAGTGCAGGATGGCCGGGACTATCACCGCGTGCGCCAGGCTGCTGACCGGGAACAATTCTGTCACGCCCTGCAGGACAGCGATGATCAATGCTTGGATGGTCGTCATGTCGCTGCGGTCCGGACCGTTTAAGAAAGCGGTGTTGCCGTAGTCTGCTTCCCTCTGCAAGAGTTTGATCCCCGCTGCATGCGCGTGGCTTTGATCCGGAGGCCTCATGTGCTAGGGTTCGAGAGGTGAGTAATATGCAAATCATGGTAGACTGCTTGATCCGGCGTTCGCTTGCCAAGTCATAGCGGAACCGCAGGAGTTGCCAGTGCCGCGGTTCTTGCGGTGACGGCGACCTTTTACACCTATGCGCTAACGCGACAGCAGGATGGGGGTCACGCCCGGTATCCCCTCCAGGCGGTATTCTTGTCGTCCAACGGCCTGCACACCGGTGCAGACGTGCGGCTTGCTGGCGTCAGGGTCGGCACCGTGACATCTATTATTCTCGACACGACCACGTTTGTGACCCGCGTAGGCTTCACTATGGACGACCGGTATCGTCTGCCGTCCGATACCAGCCTCAGCGTCGGCAGCAGCGGCTTCACGGCAGCCAACGCGCTGATGGTCAGTCCGGGGCATTCCGGGCGGATGCTGGCTTCCGGCGCGACTATCCACGACACCCACGAAATGATGAGTCTCGAACAGACGGTCAGCCAATATATCTTTGGCTCTGGTGGTCTTGGGAACGGCAGCAGCCCGTAGAGATCAATCGTTCATCGGGTAGGATGCCATCAGGCGGCGCTGCGTAAGCCAGTCTCTGGCCATCTGTCGCAATCCGCTGCTTTTGAAACCCACTGCCCGGTTCGCGGCACCGATCTCGAAAGCCTGCCGATAATGCCCGAACTGGTCTCTGTAGGCGTCGCGAAGACGGGTTGTCGGATCCCAGATGTGGGTGGCCTCTGATCCCACGCCGTTAATCTCGATGATGCGAAATCCTTCACCGCGCCTGAGGCTGGCGACATTCTGGTAGCGGACATCAAGCCGACCAAAATGAAAGTCAGGAATGTCGGCGATGATCCGGTGGATGGCCGCGTTCAGGGCGGGGGTAATGTCCAGGGCTCCATTCGCGAAGATAGATCCTTTGCAATGGTTGCCGGCGAAAACCAGCCTCAACGGAACGCCCGGCTCAAGCACCTCGTGTAGGCGGAATTGAAGGCGCGGCGTGTAGAGATGGGGGACCAGCCGAGTGCGCGGATCGGCCATGATCAAGTCGAGGATGCTGGATCTGCCGTCGCCAAACAGAATAGGCGCCTTCTTGTGGGTCAGCGAGGTAATCCTGCCAACGGCCGATTGTGGATGGCGAATATAGAATAACCCGGCCTCTCCTTCGTAGGGGATCAATTCCTGTAAAATTAGTTCCACGCCTCTTGGAAATGAGGCCAGCGCCTGGACCAGAGCGCTCCTGTCTTCGGCAAGTCGCACGCCTGTTCCGTTGCAGCCGATGTCAGGCTTGACGACGACGGGAAGGTACAAACCTTCACTGGCCATAAGCGCGGTGGCACGGACCTCGTCCTGCTCGCCGGTGGTAAAGCAGACGTAGCGCGCGATCCAGGATGCTGCGACCGGGCCGGCTTGATCAAGGATGGAGCTCTTGCTTTCCCCGCACAAACCGCCAGTCGAGATGCGTGGGTTGGCCGCGGTTGGAAGGCTGAAATCCCGATAGCGAAGCCCGAGCGCAATCCAGTAAGCAACAACCGGCAAGTAGAAAATCCAGTCCGGCCAAAATTCGAAGGTGGACACCTGCGACGGCTCGCCAGGCGGTTGGGCGGCAACGCTCGCCAAGTCACTCATGCCGACTCATCCTGGAAGTGGGCGATGATGCGCCCGGTCGCGACGATCACGATGACGAAGCCGACCGCACCGGCCCATCGCCATGCACCGAAATGCTCCATCAGTAAACGGCCGACGCGCATCGACACGAGGAACAGCAGGCTGGTCCAGATCGAGGTCGCGACCACGGCGGCGAGAGCGAATCGCGGAAAGCTTGCACCCAGGAAGCCGCAGGCAGTGTAGGTCGGAAGCCGTGCGCCCGGGATAAACCGGCTCACGAAGACAACACGGAACACCCGCCCCGAAAGCCAGCGGCGGCCACGCGCATGGCGGTCGGCGGAAAACAGGCGGTTGATCCAGGGCCACTGAGCGGCGAGCGCGCCCAACCCGTAAAGGCCAAGATCTCCGAGCACGATGCCTGCATAAAGGGCCGCCAAGGCAATAGCTGGCCGGATGCTGCCATCCTGGACCTGCATGGCAGCCAACATGGTGGCGGCATCTTCCAGGATGAAGGTGCCAAGGATAATGGCACAAGCCTGATAAAGAGGATGCGCTCCTGCTGCCTTCATAAGGCCGGAGACAGACAACGAGATCATCTATGACCGGATGAACAGGGTGCGAATGGACAAGCTGGGGGCGGCGGAGCAAGCAGGCACACGAGCGTCGGGCGCATCAGATACAAGCGCAGGGCAATGTCCAAAAAAATGCTCCCGTCGCTTGGCGTGTTCAATATCGGCGAGAGTGGCCAACGTCACCTGTTTTCTCGGCTTCCGTCCCCGGGCGGAGGTATGACTTCCGGAAACCGGACCCACGGCACCCTGGAAATGCTTTTCGCCCGGAAGTGCCGCGAGTTCCCTCGCGGGCCGGCGCAAAGTGACGCTTTGCCATCTCCTCCCAAGCGCCCAAGCCGACACACAGTTGCCGCCCATCTTTCACGAAGCTGACTTCGCTAGGTAGATCAGCTAGGCTGCCATGGCAGTTGGAGGAAAAGATGGTCGCGGTGAAGCAAAAGCGGAGTAGCCCACGCGCGAAAGCGGGCTTGGATAATGAAGCGGCCCTTGGCCGGGATCAGCATCTCGTCGTGGAGCCGCGGGCTTGGCCTGCGGTCGAGGCCGCCCCTCGGCTTGAAGCGGAGCGGGCGGAAATCCAACAGACAGCCGAAAAACCTGGGGCGCCGGATTGCCTGTTGACAAAAATCGGCACGCCAATCCTCGTGGCATCCTTGATTTTCGACGGGGACTGGTATCGGCGCGAATATCCGGACGTGGCGGCAGCCAGCATGGATCCGGTCAAGCATTACTTCGACAATGGCAGCCGCGAAGGCCGCAATCCGAACCGGTATTTCGATACGAATTGGTATGCGAGCAATAATCCGGACGTTGCGGCGGCAGGTCTAAATCCTTTCCTGCATTACCTGCTTTACGGAGCATTGGAAGGCCGCGAGCCGGCCCCTTGAACGTCAGGGCTGTGAAGCGGTGACAGCTGAATGCCGCCGCCCGAAGGCAGTTCAAGGCGGACCACCGACTCACTCGATCGTTCAGGGAAATAATTACGATTGTCGCCTTTTTAGCTGTCCTGTTCGTGAAGCCTGTGGCAGAGGGCAAGCATGATCCCGCGTCGGACCCTTGTGGCAGCAGCAGCAGAGGTCGTCCTGCTGCAGGCGCAGGTGCTCGCGCATTCGCCCCTTTTCATCGCTCGTGCGGCAAGGCGGCGGCAACCGGACTCCTACGCAGATTTCCTGGGCCGAGTGCGGATCCAGGCGCTGCGATTGGGCGTCAACGCCTCGATCCTGGACGTCGCCCTTGCTCTGGATCGTCCCAATCCACGCGTTCAGACGCTTGATCGGCACCAGCCGGAATTCACGCTCAGCTGGAGCCAGTACCGGTTGCGCGTGCTCACCGAGCGCAAGCTGCAGGCAGCCCGCATCGCCTATCAGGGGCGCCTGCAGCTGCTGACCCGGATCTGGCAACGCTATCAAGTCGACCCACGTATTGCCGTCGCGATCTGGGGTCTCGAATCCAATTATGGGAGCCGTAGCGGCACATTCGGCGTGGTCGATGCGCTGGCAACGCTTGCCTTTTACGGACGTCGCGCCGTCTTCTTCCATGCCGAGTTGATGGAAGCCTTGTGCATCCTGCAGCAGCGCGACATCGAGCCCGACCGCATGCTGGGAAGCTACGCCGGCGCGATGGGACAGCCGCAATTCATGCCGAGCTCCTACCGCCGCTACGCGGTGGACTATGACGGCGATGGTCGACGCGACATCTGGTCCAACGAGCCGGATGTGCTGGCCTCGATCTCGAACTACCTGTCGCAGAACGGCTGGTCCGCAGGCGCTCCATGGGGACAGCCGGTCTCGATGTCGCGGAATCTCGATGTCGCGCAGAACCGCCGGGACCCTCCGCGACCGCTCGATGAATGGATGCGCCTCGGCGTGCGCCGGGCCGACGGCGCGCGATTTTCGCGCCCCGATGTGACAGGCTCCCTCCTGCTTCCGGATGGGGCCGGGGGCGACGCCTTCATGGTCTATAGCAACTTCAACGTGATCCGCCGCTACAACCCTTCGGATTACTACGGCCTGGCCGTCGGCCTGCTCGCCAGCGGCACGGCGTGAGACCCGTCCTTGCCACCGTCATCCTCGTGCTCGGATGCCTGGAGACCAGCGGCTGCGGACGCCGCCAGCCGCCACCTGAGCAGAGGACGGAGCCACGCTATACGTTGGGAGCGCCCTGGCAGAGCGACGGCTATTGGTTCTATCCGGCGGAACAACTCGCCTACCAGGCTGCTGGCCTGGCGGTCGTCGATGCGCCCGAACCGGGGACGACCCGCAGGACTGCGGACGGCGAGACCTACGACCCGGAGCGGCTTGCCGCTTCCCACCAGACCCTGCAGCTACCGGTTGTGCTGCGTGTCCGCAACCTCGAGAATGGACGCGAGATCCTGCTGCGGGTGAATGATCGGGGGCCGGCCTCGCCGGGACGCCTGCTCTCCGTCACTCCGCATGCAGCCCGCCTTCTCGGCATGGTCCCGGGGCGGGCGACGCGCGTTCGGCTCGAGGAAGACCAGCGCCTCAGCCAGGATCTGCTCGACCAGGTCGTTGATGCGCCGAAGCCGGACGTCATCGCAGCGCCCGTGGGCGTTGTGCAGGAGCAATCGCTCATGAACCGGTCCCAGGCCGAGATCGCGGATTCCCGCCTGTCATTGATGACAATCCCTGCTCAACAGCACCCGTTGCCGCAAGGATTTCCTACCCGGCCTGTTGAGGCCGTCACCATGGAACCGGTCGAGCCCGGCCAGCTCTGGATCGATGCCGGTCACTTCATGCAGCCGATATATGCCCGCCGCCTCGCCGCCGAACTGGCCGGAACCGTCCGCCAGGAAGGCCACGGCCGATCGGCGGTATTCCTTGTGCGGGTTGGCCCCTTCAATCTGCCGGCCGAGGCTGATGCGGCACTGGACCATGCACGCGCCGCCGGAGTAACCGGTGCGCGTATCATCGTTGAGTAGGGACCGACGTTGCCCAGCAGAAGACACTTCCTGATCAACGCGGGCGGGATCACGGCCCTCGCGTTGTGCGGCTTGCCCGCCGCCGCCTATTCGCGGGTCCGGCATGCCAAGCCCGCCCTTTCCCCCGATAGCCCGCCTGACGATGCGGTTCCGACCAGTCCCGCCGAAACGCCGATCGGTCCGCTCGATACGCAGGCGCGTTGGGCCTTTATCATCGACGCCACTACCGGGACCGTCCTGCTGCAGAAGGCGGCCGACGATCTGATGCCGCCATCCTCGCTGACCAAGATGATGACCGCCTATCTTGTGTTCTCCGCCCTCAGCCAGAACCGCCTGAAACCTGAGCAGACCCTGCCGGTCAGCGAGAAGGCCTGGCGGATGCAGGGATCCAAGATGTTCGTCCCGCTCGGACAACAGGTCAGCGTGGAGGACCTGATCCGGGGCATGCTGATCCAGTCCGGCAACGACGCCTGTATCGTGCTGTCCGAGGGCTTGGCGGGTTCGGAGGAGCAGTTTGTCGTCCTGATGAACCAGGAGGCGCAACGCCTCGGGCTTACCCATTCGACGTTCCGCAACGCGACCGGCTGGCCGGATCCGGAGCATCATATGTCGGCCCGGGACGTCGCGGTGCTGGCCTTCCATCTGATCAAAGACTATCCGCAATATTACCATTTTTTTTCTGAGAAAGATTATAAGTACAACGACATAGCGCAAGGTAACCGCAATATTCTGGTCGACAAGGGTCTTGCCGACGGGCTCAAGACGGGCCACACCGACGCCGGCGGCTTCGGCCTCTGCGCCAGCTCGCAGCGGGATGGGCGACGCATCATCGAAGTGTTGAACGGCCTGCCCTCGTCGCGGGCGCGGGCGGAGGAGGGTGAGCGTCTGTTGAGCTGGGCGTTCGCCAACTTCGAGGATGTTCGCCTGTTCGCAAAGAACGAGGTCGTCCAGTCCGTGCCGGTCTGGATGGGAAGGCAACGCATCGTCCCGGTCGCCCCGGCTGCCGACGTGGTGCTGACCCTGCCGCATGGCTGGCGCAGCCGCGCCAAGATCCGGGTCGATTTCCAGTCGCCGGTGCAGGCGCCGGTGGCGGCCGGGCAGGGGGTCGCGCAGCTCGTCGTCTCCGGCACCGGCCTGCCGGATCTGCAGGTGCCGTTGCTCGCAACCCGTGCAGTGCCGCGTCTGGCATTGCCTGACCGGGCCCTTGCGGTGCTAGGGCACGCGGTCGGCGGTGGCTGATCCATGGCCGGCCTGCTGATCACCGTGGAAGGCGGCGAGGGCGCGGGCAAGACCACGCAGACCCGCCTATTGGCCGACATTCTGGCAGCGCGCGGCCACGATGTTCTGCTGACGCGCGAACCCGGCGGTACCCGAGGCGCCGAAGCGCTCCGGCATTTCCTGCTTGCCCGGGATCACGGCCTTGGCCTCCGGGCCGAGGCGATGGTGCATTTCGCAGCACGGGTCGATCACGTCGACCTCAGCATACGGCCTGCCCTGGCAGCCGGCCGCATCGTCCTCTGCGACCGCTTCTTCGACTCGACTATGGCCTACCAGGGCTATGGCCTTGGACATGGTGACCCGGCGCTGCTCGGCTTTATCGAACACCTGACTGTCCTTCTCGACGTGCAGCCGAGCCTCACCCTGGTCCTGGACCTGCCGCGCAGCGAGGGACGCCGACGGCTGCAGCAGCGCGGGGAAGCCAGCGACCGCTACGAGGTCATGGAGGAGGAATTCCATGCCCGGGTCGCGGAAGGCTTCCGGATCATCGCAAGCCGGGAGCCGCAACGCTGCACCCTGATCTCCTCGGCGGGCTCGATCGACACGGTGCAGCAGCGCCTGCTGGCCGCGCTGGAGCCCTTCCTTCCGAAATGAGCGCGCCCCCGGGCCAGGTTCTCGGACAGGCGGAGGCCGAGGCCGGCTTCATGCATGCCTGGCTGGGTCGCCGCCTGCATCATGCCTGGCTGCTCACGGGACCAGCCGGCATCGGCAAGGCCACCCTGGCGATCCGCCTTGCCTGCATTGTTCTCGCGGGGGACGATCCTGAGGCAGCCGCGCGCCGGGTCAATGCCGGAACCCACGCGGACCTGCTGGTCGTCGCCCGGGCGATGGACGAGAAGCGCCAGCGCTTGCGCTCGGAAATCGTGATCGACGACGTCCGCCCGGTCAGTGCTTTCCTCCGTCGCACTGCCGCCGAAGGAGGCTGGCGCGTGGTGATCATCGATGGCGCCGAGCATCTCAACCGTAACGCGGCCAATGCGCTGCTCAAGCTGCTGGAGGAACCTCCCGAGCGGGCGCTGATCCTGCTGGTCTGTGCCGCACCGGGGCGGCTGCCGCCGACGATACGCAGCCGTTGCCGCACCCTGCGGCTGACCCCGTTGGATGAGGCAGCGATGCAGCAGATTCTGCGCCATCTTCTTCCGGATGTAACCGAATCCGAACGCCGGACCCTGATCACCCTCAGTGGCGGCTCGCCGGGACGCGCCTTGGCTTTGGCGGCGGAGGATGGCGTCGCCCTGTCCGCTCTTGTCGATGGTGTCCTGGCTCAGCATGACCGGCCTCCCGGCCTGTGGTCGTATCAACTCGCTGATACGGTGCTACGACGTGATAACGGCTTTTCGATCTTCATCGGCTTGTTGTCCGGGGCCATTTCCACGACGATACGCGCGGGCCTGCGTGGCGACCGTCCCGGTGACACCTGCGCCCGGCCTGCACCTGTTGCATGGGCAACCTTATATGATGAGCTGGCTCGGCTGCGTGACGAGACTGAAAGCCTCAACCTGGATAAACGCCAGGCCTTGCTCATGGGCCTGAGCCTGCTGAGCGGATGATGACAAAGCATTATTTCATTACAACTCCCATCTATTACGTGAATGGCTCGCCACATATCGGGCATGCCTACACCTCGATCGCGGCCGATATCCTGGCACGCTGGAAGCGGCTCGACGGCTTTGAGGTTTTCTTCCTGACCGGGACCGATGAGCATGGCCAGAAGGTCGAGCAGGCGGCGATCGCAGCGGGACTGGCGCCGCAGCAATTCGCCGACAAGGTTTCCGCGTCCTTCCGGGCCATGGCCGATGCCCTCGGCATTTCCTACGACGACTTCGTCCGCACCACCGAGAGCCGCCATGTCGAAGCCTGCACCGCCTTTTGGCGCCGCCTGGAACAGGCCGGGCAGATCTATGAGGACGCCTACGAGGGATGGTACGCGCTGCGCGACGAAAGCTTCTACGGCGACGACGAGCTGACCCTGCACGCGGACGGGACGCGTACCGCGCCCAGCGGCGCCCCCGTGCAATGGGTCCGCGAGCCGTCCTATTTCTTCCGCCTGTCCGAGTGGCAGGAACGACTGCTCGCCTTCTACGACGCCAACCCGGACTTCATCGGCCCACCCGCCCGGCGCAACGAGATCGTCAGTTTCGTGCGCCAGGGTCTGAGGGATCTGTCGATCAGCCGCACCAGCTTCAGCTGGGGAGTGCCGGTGCCGGGCGATCCGGCGCATGTCATGTATGTCTGGTGGGACGCGCTGGTGAACTACATCACCGCCCTCGGCTATCCCGACATGACCAACCCGCGCTGGACCTTTTGGCCGGCCGATCTGCATCTGGTCGGCAAGGAGATCGCGCGCTTCCACGCCGTCTACTGGCCTGCCTTCCTGATGGCTGCCGGCCTCGAGGCGCCAAAGCGGGTCTACTCGCACGGCTGGTGGACGATCGACGGCGAAAAGATGAGCAAGTCGGTCGGCAACGTCGTTGATCCGCAAAGTCTCGCCAAAGCGTTCGGCGCCGATGCCATGCGCTTCTTCCTGATGCGCGAGGTGCCGTTCGGCGGCGACGGCGATTACAGCCGCAAGGCCCTGATCGCACGCCTCAACATCGAGCTCGCCAATGACCTTGGCAATCTCGCCCAGCGCACGCTCTCGCTGATCGCCCGCAACTGCGACGGCCGGCTGCCGCCGCGCCGCGTCCTCACCGAGCCCGACATCCTGCTGCTGGCGCAAGCCGATGCCTTGCCCGCGCTGATGGGCGAGCAGTTCGACCGTCAGGCGTTGCACGAGGCGATCGAGGCGGTCTGGCGCGTAATCCGGGCGGGCAACGGATATATCGATCGCCAGGCGCCCTGGGCGTTGAAAAGGACCGATCCCGCCCGGATGGCGGACGTGCTGCGCGTGCTTGCGGACACCCTGCGCATCGTCGCGACTGTGCTGCAGCCGGTCATGCCCTCCAGCATGGCCGCGATGCTCGACCAGCTTGGGGTCGCCCAGGATCGACGCCAGATCGCAGCCCTGTCGGTGCCACTGCCTGACCTGACCCCGCTTCCCGCGCCAAAGGGCATCTTCCCGCGTCATGTGGAGCCTGCCGCAGCGGCCGACGCTTCCCGATGAGCCTCCACGCCGGGATCCCCGCGCCTTTGATCGACAGCCACTGCCATCTCGACCGGTTCGAGCCTCAAGAGTTGCCGGCTATCCTCGGTCGCGCCCAAGCCGCCGGCGTTTGCGCGATGGTGACGATCGGTACCCGCCTGTCCGAAGCGGCGCGCCAGATCGCGCTCGCCGAACTTTCCAGGCCAGGGCTCGATATCTGGTGCACGATCGGCACGCATCCCGACCACGTGGACGAGGAAAAGCTGCCCGTGCCGCATGAGCTGGCAGCCCGTGCCCGGCCGCTCCGTGTCATCGGCATCGGCGAATCGGGCCTGGATTATTTTCATGGTGTCCCGGAGATCCGCCCTACCCAGCAGGCCAGCTTCCGGGCCCACATCCGTGCCGCGCGGCTCGCCGACCTGCCCCTGGTCATCCACGCCAGAAACGCCGACGACGACATGATCGCCATTCTGGAGGAGGAACACCGCGCCGGTGGCCGCTTCCGCTTCCTGCTGCATTGCTTCAGCTCCGGCGCCGCGTTGGCCACGCGCGCACTCGCCCTGGGCGGCTACATCAGCTTCTCCGGCATCCTGACCTTTCCCAAATCGGACGCCCTGCGTGACATCGCCCGCGAAGTCCCACTGGACCGGCTGCTGGTCGAAACCGATGCGCCCTTCCTTGCCCCGGTGCCCTATCGCGGCCGGCGCAACGAGCCCGCATTCGTGGCTCACACCGCCGCGATCCTTGCGCAACTGCGCGGATTGCCCGACGCGGTGCTGCACGAACAAACCAGACGGAATTTCTACCGCCTGTTCAGTAAGGCGGCCCAGATCACGATGCGGGCCTGAGGGCAATGCGGGTCGTCATCCTCGGCTGCGGCGGATCCGCGGGCGTGCCGATGCTGGGGGGTGCCGACGGCACCGGCCTCTGGGGCGCCTGCGATCCCATGGAAGCCCGGAACCGCCGCTCACGCTCGTCGATCATGATTGAAGCTGACGATGGCCGGCGCCTGCTTGTCGATACCGGACCCGAGCTGCGCGAGCAACTGCTCGCCAACGGCATTGGCCACATCGATGCGCTGTTCTACAGCCACGCCCATGCCGACCATGTCGCGGGCCTGGACGAGGTACGCAGCCTCAACCGGATCATTGACCGGCCCATCGAAACCTTCGCCACGCGCGCGGTGCTTGACGAAATTGCCAACCGCTTTGCCTATGCCTTCCGGCCCTGGTCGCCGCCCGGCTTCTACCGTCCGGTTATGATCCCGCGCGAAATCAGAGCCGGACAGACAATCAGTATCGAGGGCCTGGAGCTGCAGCTGTTCGACCAGATCCATGGGGGCAGTCTCACCCTCGGGTTCCGGGTCGGTAATTTTGCTTATTCGACCGACGTCGTCAGCCTGCCCGAACCGGCAATGGCCGTCCTTCACGGCATCGATACCTGGGTCGTCGATTGTTTTCAGCGCGCTGTCCATCCGGCCCATGCCGACCTGAAAATGGTCCAAGGCTGGGCAAAACGGCTTGGAGTCCGGCGCACGATCCTGACCCATATGGGGACCGACATGGACTGGGCCTGGATGGTGCGGAACCTTCCCCCGGGCCTCGAGGCCGCATACGACGGGATGCAGATCCAAGTGTGATCCGGACGCCGCAAGATTCGGCTGCTGGGCAGATTACTTTAAGCGCAGACGCAATTTAGTTGAATCCTCAACCGGGGCAGAGATAGCCTCGTCGAGAACCGCGTGACATTTTGTCATCCGAGCGGTTTTTTTGAGGGAGCCTTCTCATCTCTAGGCGTCAGAAGCAGCAGATCCCATGGCTTGTTTTGCGTACGCACACGGAAGCATTCGCGTGCCCCCGGGCCAGACAAGCATCAGCCGACCGTTTCGACCACCTCCCTCGGCGAAAAGCGTTTCGGCCGACTTGGCGCACAAGTCAAGTCCCAACAGCCGCTATGCCCCGGCCGACGTTATCTTTATCCGCGGAGTCCCCCTGATGGCACCTCTGGACGACGTCTTCTCTCTCGCAACCGCCATGCGCGAGGAACGCCGCGAGACCGAGATGACCCTCGCGCAATATCTGCAGGCCTGCGCCGACGATCCCTACTGCTACGCCAGCGCCGCCGAGCGCATGCTCAGGGCCATCGGCGAGCCGGCCATGGTCGACACCTCGAAGGATGCGCGACTCGGGCGAGTGTTCATGAACCGCACCATGCGGGTCTACCCGGCCTTCTCGGACTTCCATGGCATGGAGGAGACGGTGGAGCGCATCGTCGGCTTCTTCCGACATGCGGCACAGGGTCTGGAGGAGCGCAAGCAGATCCTCTACCTGCTCGGACCGGTCGGTGGCGGCAAGTCCTCGCTCGGCGAGCGGCTGAAGTCGCTCATGGAGCGCGAGCCGATCTACGTCCTCAAGGCCGGCAAGCATCTCAGTCCGGTGTTCGAGAGCCCGCTTGGCCTGTTCGACGTCGATCGCATGGCCGACGGCCTGTTGAGCCGCTACGGCATTCCGAGGCGCGTGCTGACCGGCATCGCGAGCCCATGGGCGCTCAAGCGCCTCGAGGAGTTCGAAGGCGATCTATCGCGCTTCACGGTAGCCAAGCTGCATCCCTCCAAGCTGCGCCAGATTGCCGTCGCCAAGACCGAACCCGGCGACGACAACAACCAGGACGTCTCGGCCCTGGTCGGCAAGGTCGATATCCGGCAGCTTGAGAGCTTTAGCCAGAATGATCCCGACGCCTACAGTTTCTCCGGCGGCCTGAACCGCGCCAACCAGGGCATTCTCGAATTCGTCGAGATGTTCAAGGCGCCGATCAAGATGCTGCATCCGTTGCTGACGGCGACGCAGGAAGGCAACTATGTTGGCACCGAAAACATCGGCTCGATCCCGTTCACCGGCGTAATACTGGCCCATTCCAACGAAGCCGAGTGGCAGAGCTTCCGGAACAACCGCACCAACGAGGCCTTTCTTGACCGTGTCTGCGTAATCAAGGTGCCATACTGCCTGCGCGTGACCGAGGAGACGCGCATCTACGAAAAGCTGATCAGCAGCTCCGCCCTGGGTCAGGCGCCATGTGCGCCGAACACGTTCGAGATGTTGGCCCGCTTTACCGTGCTGTCGCGCCTGAAGCCGCACCCGAACTCGACCCAGTACGCCAAGATGCGCGTCTATGATGGCGAGAATATCCGTGAGACCGATCCCAAGGCCAAGACCATGCAGGAGTATCGCGACTCCGCGGGCGTCGACGAAGGCATGGAAGGCATCTCGACGCGCTTCGCCTTCAAGGTGCTTTCCGGCACCTTCAACCACGACCCCAACGAGATCGCCGCCGATCCCGTGCATCTGATGTATGTGCTCGAGCAGGCGGTTCGTCGCGAGCAGTTCCCGCCCGAGCTCGAGGCCTCCTACCTCGCGTCGTTGAAATCCGAGCTGGCCGGCCGCTACGCCGAATTTGTCGGCAACGAGATCCAGAAAGCGTATCTGGAAAGCTACCATGACTATGGCCAGAATCTTTTCGACCGGTATCTCGATTATGCGGATGCGTGGATCGAGGATCAGGATTTCAAGGACCCTGACACCGGGCAATTGCTGAGCCGCGATCTGCTCAACACTGAGCTCACCAAGATCGAAAAGCCCGCGGGGATCGCCAACCCCAAGGATTTTCGCAACGAAGTGGTCAAGTTCTCGCTTCGCTCCCGCGCGGCTTCCGGAGGCAACAATCCGTCCTGGAATTCCTACGAGAAAATCCGCGATGTCATCGAGAAGCGCATGTTCAGCCAGGTGGAGGATCTGCTGCCGGTCATCAGCTTTGGCTCCAAGAAAGACGGCGACACCGAAACCAAGCATGGCCAGTTCGTCGAGCGCATGGTGGCGCGAGGCTATACCGAGCGGCAGGTGCGCCGGCTGGTCGAATGGTACATGCGTGTGAAGCAATCGGCATGAGAGCGGAGCGATACGCGTAAGTGGATATCATTGATCGTCGTCCTAACCCGCACGGCAAGAATATCGAAAACCGTCAGCGGGTTCTGGTCAGGGCGCGTGACGCCGTGCAACGCGCGGCTCGCGACGCTGTCGCTTCCGGAAAATTGCGCGAGGTGGCGAAGGGAAGTGCGATCTCGATCCCTTCCGATGCGCTGCATGAGCCAAGCTTCCACCGTGTCTTCAGCGGCGGCACACGCGACCTCGTGCTCTCGGGCAACAAGGTGTTCTCGCGTGGCGACCGAATCCAGCGTCCGCCATCAAGCGGGGGCAGCGGCGGCGGGGCAGGGGAGGCGGGCGAGGATGGCGGCGGCGAGGACAGCTTTCGCTTCATCCTGACGCGCGACGAGTTCCTCGATCTGTTCTTCGACGATCTGGCGCTGCCCGACCTGGTCAAGCGCGAGATCACCACGACCGAGAGCATGGTGACCAGCCGCTCCGGGCTGAGCAGCGACGGCGCACCATCCCAGCTTGATCTGAGCCGCACCATGCGCCACTCGATGGCGCGGCGGATCGGCCTGCGTCGCCCGAAGCCCGATTTCGTCAAGGAGATCGAAGCGCGCATCGCCGAACTGGAGAACGAGGTCAGCCTTTCTCCGGGCCTGCGTGACGAACTGGTCGCGTTGACCGCAGACCTGGTGATCGCACGGCGGCGCCTCAACCGCGTGCCCTGGATCGATCCCGTCGACCTGCGTTACCGCCGTTTTACTCAGACGCCGAAGCCTTCCACCCGAGCTGTGATGTTCTGCATCATGGACGTGTCCGGTTCGATGACCGAGCGCATGAAGGATCTCGCCAAGCAATTCTTCCTGCTGCTGCACGTGTTCCTCGAACGGCGCTACAAGCAGGTCGACCTCGTCTTCATCCGTCATGCCGAGGCGGCCGAGGAAGTCGACGAGGAAACCTTCTTCACCGACCCGCGCACCGGCGGCACGATCGTCTCGTCCGCGCTCAAGGAGATGGTCGGCATCCAGCAGGCCCGTTACCCGGCGTCGGCCTGGAATATCTATGTCGCCCAGGCTTCCGACGGTGACAACTCCGCCTCCGACACGCCGAAATCCTGCGTCTTGCTGGAGGACCGCATCCTGCCCAGCGTGCAATATTACGCCTATATCGAGATCGTCGGCTCAGGCGCCATCATCCGTGGCGAGACCGATCTTTGGCGCGGCTACAAGCAGGTTGCCGAACGGTCGGAGCGGCTGGTGATGCGGCAGGTCGCAGAGAAACGCGACATCTTCCCGGTGTTCCGTGAGTTGTTCGCTCGTCGCGCGGAGACTGTCCCATGAGCCTCGCCCCGCATCGCCCCCTCAGTCATCAGGGATTATCCATGCTGGACCGTTCGGCACCTCCGAGTGGCGGCGGGTCAGCACTTCTCTATGATGGTGCGGACTGGACCTTCGACACGCTGCGCCAATCCTACGATGCCATCGAGCGCATCGCCGAGAACGAACTGAAGCTCGAGACCTATCCCAACCGCATCGAGGTTATCACCCCGGAGCAGATGCTGGACGTCTACACCTCCCATGGCATGCCCCTGATCTACAAGCACTGGTCGTTCGGCAAGCGCTTCGTTGGCCATCAGAATGCCTATAAGCGCGGCCTGATGGGCCTCGCCTACGAGGTGGTGATCAACTCCAGCCCCTGCATCAGCTACCTGATGGAGGAGAACAGCGCCACCATGCAGGCGCTGGTGATCGCGCATGCCGCCTTCGGCCATAATCATTTTTTCCGCAACAACCGCCTGTTCCGGGAATGGACCGAGCCGACGAGCATCCTCGATTATCTGGAGTTCGCGCGTTCCTACATCTCGCGCTGCGAGGAGCGGCACGGCGTGCGCGCCGTCGAGCGCGTTCTCGATGCCGCCCACGCCCTGCAAAATCAGGGTGTGAACCGCCATTCGGGCGCCAAGATGATGGACCTGAAAGCCGAGCAGCAGCGCGACCGCGAGCGTCGCGAACACCAGGATCGCGTCTACAACGATCTCTGGCGCACCTTGCCCAACGGCAAGCCCGCCGCGGCCGCGGACAACGTAGGCGATCGCCGTCGCAGGCTCGGCCTGCCTGAGGAGAATCTGCTTTATTTTCTGGAAAAAAATGCACCGAAGCTGGCGCCGTGGGAGCGGGAGGTCATCCGCATCGTCCGGCTGATCGCCCAGTATTTCTATCCGCAGCCGCAGGCCAAGATGATGAACGAGGGCTGCGCCACCTGGGTCCATCAAGCAATCATGCGACGCCTGCACGAGCAGGGCCGGATCAACGATGCGGCCTTCCTCGAGGTGATCCACTCGACCACCAACGTCATCACCCAGCCAGGCTTCGACCAGGGCGGTGGCGGAAGCTTCAATCCCTACGCGCTTGGCTACGCGATGATGACGGACATTGCCAGGATCTGCGAAACGCCGACGGCCGAGGATCGTACCTGGTTTCCGGCCATTGCGGGCAACCAGGACCCGATTGGTACGCTCAAGCATGCCTGGGCCGAATATCGCGACGAAAGCTTCATCCAGCAGTTCCTGTCACCGGCGGTCATGCGCCAGTTCCGCATGTTCCGGCTGCTTGACGACGTTGCCAAACCTTATCTGCTGGTCGACGACATCCATGATGAGGTCGGCTATCGCGAGATCCGGCGCGCACTCGCACGCAGCTACGACCCGAGCCAATATTATGTCGAACTCGAGATCGTCGATGTCGATCTGGCCGGCGACCGCTGTCTGCGCATGGAACATCGCACCCGTCCAGGCCAGTTGCTCGCCGAGCAGGACGCGCGAGCGACACTGCGTCATCTGGCCGAACTCTGGGGTTACGAGGTCAAGCTGATCGAGCTTGACCCACAGAGCGACACCGTGCTGGCCACACACAGCGTCTCGCCACAATCGGCCAAGGCCTGATCTGCCTGAGTTGGCATAATATCCATTATACGATTTTATGGTCGAAGCACCGGGCTGTAGCCGTGGCGTGGCAACCAGAGGTAACGGCCCCGGTCGTGAGCGTGATCTGGTCGGAACAAGCCATGGATCTCCCGCGCGGCAGCGGGTCTGCGTGGCCGCCGCCTGCCCGCTCCCCGTCTTTGTCACCTGGGCGGCTGATATTGCGCGTCGCTGACCTGCTCCAGCCAATCGGCCGCGGATCCGTCCAACGACTCCTGGATGGCAATGTGGCTCATCGCCGTGTTCGCCGAGGCGCCGTGCCAATGCTTCTCGCCCGGCGGGAACAAGACCACGTCGCCGGGACGAATTTCTTCCACCGGACCACCGTCCCGCTGCACCCAACCATAGCCTGCGGTCACGATCAGGGTCTGGCCAAAAGGATGGGTGTGCCATGCCGTGCGGGCGCCGGGCTCGAAGGTTACCAACGCGCCGCCGGTTCGGGTTGGCTCGAGGGCGCTGAACAGCGGATCGATCCGAACGATACCGGTGAACCAGTCCGATGGTCCCCTCAGAGACGGCTGACTGCCGGCTCGCTTGATGTCCATGCCCGCTCTCCCCATGCTTGCGATCTACACGAAATTTGGCCGATCGGCCGCGAGCCGATTACCCGTAGAGACCGCGTGAACGATTATGCGCCGCTGCTAAATGGTCAAGGCGAACCTGACCGACATCTCCATGTTCCTGACCTCGAGCGAATTTTCCCGCCGGATGCACCATAGGACCAGAATGCCCGCGAGCCACACCATCGCAGAACAACAGACCCGCCGCCTGCTCGACATCATGGCGGCTTTGCGCGACCCCAAGACGGGCTGCCCCTGGGACATCGACCAGGATTTCGACAGCATCGCCCCCTACACCATCGAGGAAGCCTATGAGGTCGCCGACGCCATTGCGCGGCGAGATTATGCGGCCTTGCCCGAGGAGCTCGGCGATCTGCTGCTCCAGGTGGTCTATCACGCACGCCTGGCCGAGGAAGCCGGTCTGTTCAGCTATGCCGGTGTCGCCGATGCAATCTGCGACAAGTTAATCCGTCGCCACCCGCACGTCTTCGGCAATGCCGAGCTCAAGCCGGGTGCCTGGGAAGACAGCAAGGAAGTCGAGCGTCGGACCCGCTCGGAGATCGGCGCCCTGGCCGGTGTGCCCACCAATCTTCCAGCTTTGTCCCGTGCCGCCAAGCTGAGCGCGCGCGCCGCCCGTGTTGGCTTTGACTGGCCCGATGTCAACCGTGCGATCGACAAGATCGACGAGGAAATCGCCGAGTTTCGCGACGAGTTGCCGACGGGCGACCGGACCAGGCTCACCGACGAACTGGGCGACGTCCTGTTCACGATCGCCAATGTGGCCAGAAAGCTTGGACTGGATCCGGAAGCCTGCCTCCGACACGCGAACGACAAGTTCAAGAGGCGGTTCGAGGCGATGGAGAGCCGTCTCGAAGAAACCGGCACCTCGCCGAAGCAGACAAGCCTTCCCGAATTGGAAGCCATCTGGCAGCAGGTAAAACGTAGCGAATAGCACTGCGCAAAGGGTTCTGGGGAGAGCTTCGTGGCTCAAGATGCTGGCACGTCAAAGCGCGTGATCCGCATGGTGGACCGAGCGTATTTCTTCCTCTCCCCTTCACTCCATCAATAGCTCACGCAACGCGCGCCAGCTCTCGCGGTCCGGTGCGCAAAGCAGACCGCCATCCAGATCGGTCGAGCGGTATTGCGAACCGTCGAAATGAGCCGAATACCCCCCTGCCTCGCGATGCAGCAGCCAGCCCGGCAGGTGATCCCAGGGCATCAGCCGGTTGAATATCAGGAAGTGGCAATGTCCTTCCGCGAGCATACGGTATTCATGGGCAGCGCAGCGATAATCCCAGTTTCCCGCCACGCGCATCAGGTTACGCGCTACCCGTTCACGCAGAGGCTCGGGCAGGTAGCGCACCGATACATGGCCGGTCATCCGCGACGGATCGACCGCGCCTGCAACCTTCAGCGTTCGGCGGGTTCCGTCGGCTGCTTCGCCCCAGGCGCCCTCGCCACGGACCGCAACAATGGTGTCGTCGCTTATCGGGTCATGGATCACCGAAGCGACCACCTCGCCGTTGCAGATCACCGCCGCCATGACGCCGAACAGCGGCACACCGGCTGTAAAATTAGAGGTGCCGTCGATCGGATCGACCACGATCGCCATTTCGGCGCGCACCATACGATCGAGCAGCGTAGGGTCCCGCGAGGTCGCTTCCTCGCCCACGATCAAGGCCCGTGGGAATAGCCGCGACAGCCCCTGTGTGATCAGCGCCTCGGCCGCCACGTCAGCCACGGTTACCAGGTCGAGCGGGCCGGATTTTGTCCAGACCGCATCGCTTCCGAGCTTGCGAAAGCAGGGCAATATCTCCAGGCGCGCGGCGGCACGCAAAATCTCGGTGAGGCTGGCGGCATCCCTGACTGAAAAACTCACGATGCTGGACCCCTCGAACCGCCTTGCTTCAGAGCCTAGCAACGCGCGGCTGGGCTTTCAGCTTTCAACTGCCTCATCTTTCGGCATCGGGATGAGTGAATACTGGTTCTCGAACCGGGCCTGGTCAGCCTGCAGCAGACGTACACTGACCACCACCCTCTCCTCGCCGTCTAGCCGCTCCACGACCTCGCCATGTTCATACAGCCAGGCCAATGCCGCTCCAGCCCTGAATGGGATGGCATAGGTCGCCTTGCCCATGGCCGCGGTCAGCCTACGGTCGATCTCGGCCGTCATCCGGTCGAGCCCCTCCCCGGTAATCGCCGAAATGACCACCGCATCCTCGCGCTGTGGCACCGCGCTCGCACCTCCCAGCAGGTCGGCCTTGTTCAGCACCTCGATCATGTGATCCTGCCATCCCGCCGATAGCGTCCCCTCTTTTGCCAACCCATTCAACACGGTCATCACGTCCTGGCGCTGGGCGGCAGAGTCGGGATGGGCAATGTCGCGCACATGCAGGATCACGTCGGCTTCCGCCACCTCTTCAAGTGTGGCGCGAAAGGCGGCGACGAGTTCTGTCGGCAGCTCGCTGATAAAGCCTACCGTGTCGGACAGGATCGCCCGGCGCCCGGATGGCAGGCTGATCCCGCGCATGGTCGGGTCCAGGGTCGCGAACAACTGGTCCTCGGCATGCACTGTCGCTCCGGTCAGCGTATTGAACAGCGTCGATTTTCCGGCGTTGGTATAGCCGACAAGCGCCACCACCGGAAACGGCGTCTTGCGCCGCGCTTCCCGGTGCAGGCCACGCGTCCGGCGCACCTGCTCCAGATCGCGCTTGAGCCGCACGATGCGGTCGGTGATCAGCCGACGATCCGCCTCGATCTGGGTCTCGCCTGGTCCACCCAGGAAGCCGAAGCCGCCTCTTTGACGCTCGAGATGGGTCCAGGACCGAACCAGGCGGCTGCGCTGGTATTCCAGATGCGCCAGCTCCACCTGCAGCGAGCCCTCGCGCGTTACCGCGCGTTCTCCAAAGATGTCCAGGATCAAGCCGGTCCGGTCGATCACCTTGCAATCCAGCGCGCGCTCCAGGTTGCGCTGCTGAACCGGGCTCAGCCGGGCGTCGATGATCACCACGGTCACATCCTCGGACTGCATCGCGTCATGCAGGCTCTGGATCTGGCCGCTTCCGAGCAAGGTCGAGGGACGGCGCGCGCGCAACGGCAGCACCGCCTTATGCACGACAACCAGGCCGATCGAGGCGGTCAGGCCAACGGCTTCCTCAAGACGCGCATCGGCCGCTCGTACATCCTCCTGCCGATCCGGCCGCTCCCATGGGAGAATAACCGCGGCAAGAATGGGCCGGGCGCCTGTTTCAGAGAGAGCCACCAGCGGATGCCACCTCCTTGCTCGACCGGGTTCCAGTGCTCGAGAGAGATCCAGTTGAGGGACTTCCGGAGCTTTCGCCGGACGCGGCCGCCTCGGTCTTGCTCTGGTCGAACAGCGCAATCGGCGCCGACGGCATCACCGTGCTGATCGCATGCTTGTACACCAGCTGAGTATGGCCATCGCGGCGCAGCAGCACCGAAAAATTATCGAACCAGGTGATGATGCCCTGCAATTTGACGCCGTTGACCAGAAATATGGTCACTGCGGTCTTCGAGCGGCGGACATGGTTCAGGAATACGTCCTGAACATTTTGAGATGGGTCTTTTGCCACGACCAGGCCTTTTCTTCTTGTTGTCGCGACGGCACATGCCGGTCGTCGTCGGAAGCATCGAATAATAGCAGCCCAAGCGGCGCGCGGCCAAGTTGCCGCAAAGCCGCTTCAGGCGCCACGATCGTCGGAATTAACTCCAAGCTGCTTGAGCTTGCGGTGCAACGCGCTGCGTTCCATGCCGACAAAGCCTGCCGTACGGCTGATGTTGCCGCCGAAACGCAGCAGTTGCGCCTGCAGATATTGCGTCTCGAACAGGTCGCGTGCCTCTCGCAAAGGCAGTCCCATGACATCCGCCGCGGGATCGAACTTGAGCAGCGCCGGTGCGCCCTGTCCGATCGATGGCGGCAGCATCTCGGCGCGGATCGGCTCGCCGCTGTTGCCTGGCGCCATGATCAGCAACCAATCCATGGTGTTACGCAGCTCGCGCGCATTGCCTGGCCAGTCGTAGCTCTGCAACGCCGCCATCGCATCGGCCGAAAGCTCGCGCACCGGCAGGCCCGCATTCTCCGCCGAGCGGGCCAGGAACATCCGCGCGAGTTCCGGGATGTCGTCCCGCCGCTCACGCAGGCTCGGCACGCGCAACGGTACCACCGCCAGCCGATAATACAGATCCTCCCGGAAGCGCCCCGTGGCGATCTCGGCCTGCAGATCGCGATTGGTGGTTGCCAGCACCCGTACATCGACCTTGACCCGGGCTGATCCTCCGACCCGCTCGAAGGTCTGGTCCTGCAGCGCCCGCACGATCTTGCCTTGGGTCTCGAGCGGCATGTCGGCCACTTCGTCGAGCAGCAATGTTCCACCGTGGGCGCGCTCCAGCACGCCGGTGCGCCGGCTGATGCCTTGCCCATCGGTCGCACCCTCGAGCCCGAACAGTTCCTCCTCGAAGCGCGCCGGCGCCAATGTCGCGCAATTCAGCGCGATGAAAGGTCCTTCCGAACGCCGCGACCGCGCATGGATCATGCGCGCCGCCACCTCCTTGCCGGCCCCCGCCGAACCCGAGATCAGCACGCGCGAGCCGGTTGGCGCCACCCGCTCGATCTGGGTGCGCACCGCCTGCATCACCTGGCTCTCGCCGCGCAGATAGGTCTCCGGCCCCGCGCGCAAGCGCAGCTCGGCATTCTCGCGCGCCAGCCTGGCCGCCTCCAGCGCACGGCGCACCACCAGCAGCAGCCGATCGGTCTGGAACGGCTTCTCGATGAAATCATAGGCGCCGTGCTGCAGGGCTGCCACCGCGGTCTCGATCGTGCCATGCCCGGAAATCATCACCGTCGGCACCACCGGTTCCTCGCCCTGGATCGCCTTGAGGATGCCCAGGCCGTCGAGCCGCGAGCCTTGCAGCCAGACGTCGAGGATCACCAGGGACGGCCGCCGCGCCCGGAACGCTGCGATAGCCGAGTCGGAATCTCCCGCCAGGCGCGTCTCGTAGCCCTCGTCGCGCAGCAGCCCTTCGACGAGCAGCCGGATGTCGGGTTCGTCATCGACGATCAGGATCTCATGCGCCATCGATGCGGCCTTCCGCCGAAGACTCTCGAAGTGCCGAAGGCAAGCTCAAGGTCGCAACCGCTCCACTTCCATCAGGCCTGTCGTCCAGCATGATCGATCCACCATGGTCCTCCATGATCTTCTTGACGATGGCCAATCCGAGCCCCGTTCCTTTAGGCTTGTGCGTCACGTAGGGTTCCGTCAATCGTAAGCGGTCCGTCTTTGGCAAGCCCATTCCGTCATCCGAAACCGATATCTGCACCTCCCGGCCTGCCGGCCGCAACGTGACCCAGATCGTCCCGCGCAACACGCCGGCCCCGCCCTGCATCACCGCCGCCTCGGACGCTCCAGCCTTCCCCGGCGGCCCGCCGGCCGCTACGCCTGGAGGCGCCGTCCGCATTCGGATCGCATCGGCCGCATTTTGCAGCAGGTTGGTCAATGCCTGGCCGATCAGCCGCCGATCGCAGGGGATCACCGGACCACGATCCGGCAGATCCACCACGAAGCCGACCTCCGGATAGGCACTCTTCTGCAGGACCAGCGCCTCACGCACAATACGCGAAAGATCCTCGGGCTTGATCAGCGGCTGCGGCATGCGCGCGAATGCCGAGAACTCGTCCACCATGCGGCCGATGTCGCCCACATGCCGCACGATGGTGTCCGCGCATTGCGCGAAAGTCTCCGGGTCCGAGGTGATCTCGCGCAGGAAGCGCCGCTTCATCCGCTCGGCCGATAGCTGGATCGGCGTCAACGGGTTCTTGATCTCATGGGCGATCCGGCGTGCCACGTCTGCCCAGGCCGCCTTGCGCTGGGCCGATTGCAGCTCCGTGATGTCGTCGAAGGTCACCACATAGCCCTCGGTGACGGCCCCCTTCATCTCCGGGCCGATACGCACCAGCAAGGTGCGCCGGCCGCTCTGCACCTCGGCGGTCTGTATCTCCGCACTTTGATGGCTCCCACTCTGATGGCTGCCCCCTTGGGGCCGTTCCGGATTCTGCCGGGCCAGCGCGAGCAACGAGCCGAATTCGGGCACGAGTTCGGCCAGAGGCTGCCCCACCGCCTGCATCAGGTCGAAACCGAGCAGGGTTCCCGCCGCAAGGTTGGGCAACTCGATCCGCTGTTCCGCATCGAGCCCGATGACCCCCGCCGAGACGCCCGACAGCACCGCCTCGGTGAACCGCCGCCGCTCGTTGATCTGGCTGTAGGCCGCCATCAGCTCGCCGCGCTGGGCCGCGAGCTGGTCGGTCATGCGGTTGAAGGCGCGCGACAGACCCGAAACCTCGTCCTCGCGCTCCTCTTCCGGCACCCGCACACCGAGGTCGCCTCCGCGCACCCGCTCGGCCGCCAGGATCAGCAGGCCCACGGGCCGCGCGATCTGGTTGGCCAGCACCAGGCCGACCAGCACGGCGGCGGCCAGCACCAGCAACGCCACCAGGGCAAAGATCATCACGAAGGTGATCTGCAGTCCCGAGCGGTTATGGTCGAGCTGCTTATAGTCCGCCACCACCCGCTCGGTCTTGCGCATATGGTCCAGGATCACCGGGTCCACCGGGCGGGTGATCACCAGCATCAGGCTGGGCGGCTGCACGTCGCCCAGTCCGACCACGGCGCTGACCGTCCGGCCGTCGGGACTATCCTGGATCGCGACGTCACCGGTGCGCGCAAGCAGCGAGGCAGAGGGCGGCGGCAGGGTGACGCCAAGCCCGTTGAGCATGCCGTGTGACGCCAGCACCTGGTCGTTGCTCGGGTCGAAGATCGCCGCCTCGGACAGGCCACGCACATACATCTGCTCGGCCAGCAGCTCCTGCAGGGCATGCTGATCCATGTAGAACACGGCGCCGTTCTGGCCGAGGTCGTTGGCCATCGCCAGCGCGTCGATGCGTATGTTGTTGTTATGTTCCTGCAGATACCCGGTGGAAGCCTGCACCGCCTCGTCCAGCGCCGTGCGCACCCGGTCGTTGAACCATAACTGGATGCCGAGATGGAAGAAGGCGCCGGCGAATACCGCGACCACCGTCGTCGGCACCACCGCAACCACGCCGAACAGCAACACCAGCCGCACGTGCAGCCGCGATCCGGCAAGCCCCCTGCGGCGCTCGCCCCACACGTTGGCCAGGCGCGTGAACAGGGCAGCGCCGAGCAGCAGGAGCACCAGCAGGTTGGCGCCGAACAGCACCCGCTCGACACGCGGCCGATGGGCCAGCGTCATCCCCCCGGACAGCACCGAGAAGGTCGCCACCCCCAGGGCCAGCGCGGTCGCGGCCAGCACCAGCGTGCCGACCTTGCCAAGCATCAGGGCGCGCACCCGGCGCGGCTGCCAGGCCAGCACCAGATGCCTCACCCCATGCTCCAGAATGCTCACATCAGCCTCAGCCGATGCCCCGCACCACCGGGATCTCGAGATCGCGGATCTTCTTGCGCAGCGTGTTCCGGTTCAGCCCGAGCATTGCCGCGGCCTTGATCTGGTTGCCCTTGGTCGAAGCCAGGGTCATCTGGATCAGCGGCCGCTCCACCTCCGCGATGACCCGGTCGTAGATGTCACGCATCGGCATCCCGTCCCGGCTGGCCGCCAGGAACTGCCGGATGTGCCGCTCGACCGCCTGCACCAGAGGCTCCTGATCGGCCGTCGCCGCGGCCACCTGGTGCTCGCCGGACGCCGCATTCTCCGCGAGTTCGGTGCTGATGACCTCCAGACCGATGGTCTCCTGCGGATACAGCGCCGCCAGCCGCCGCATCAGATTCTCCAGCTCGCGCACGTTGCCCGGCCAGCGATGCGCCTGCAGCCGTTCCATCGCCTCCTCCGTCAGCGTCTTCGACGGCAAGCCGCTATGCTGGACGTTGTCGAGGAAGTGCCGCGCCAGGATCGGGATATCTTCGACCCGCTCGCGCAACGGCGGCAGCCGTATCGGGACCACGTTGAGCCGGTAGAACAGATCCTCGCGGAAATTCCCCGCCCGTATCGCCTGGCGCAGGTCCCGGTGCGTCGCGGCCACGATGCGCACGTTGGCCTTTACCGGCTGCCTCCCGCCGACCGTGGTGAACTCGCCTTCCTGCAGCACGCGCAGCAGCCGGGTCTGCGCCTCGGGCGGCATGTCTCCGATCTCGTCCAGGAACAAGGTGCCACCGCTGGCCTGCTCGAACCGGCCCTGGTTGCGGTTGGTCGCACCGGTGAAGGCGCCGCGCTCATGGCCGAACAGCTCGCTCTCGATCAGCTCGCGCGGGATCGCCGCCATGTTGATCGCCACGAACGGCCCGCTGCGCCTGCGGCCATAGTCATGCAGCGCGCGCGCCACCAGCTCCTTGCCGGTGCCGCTCTCGCCATGGACCATCACCGTCAGGTCGGCCGTGGTGAGCCGGGCGATCACCCGGTAGATCTCCTGCATCGCCTGGCCGCGGCCGATCAGCGGCAGGCGTTCCTCGGTGTCCTTCGGCTCCAGGCTTGGCGCCGGCGCCGGCAGCGGTCCCTGCAGGGCGCGCGCCACCACGGAGAGCAGCTCCTTGAGGTCGAACGGCTTGGGAAGGTATTCAAAGGCGCCGCGCTGCGTCGCCTTCACCGCGGTGAGCAGCGTGGATTGCGCGCTCATCACCACGACGCGCAGCTCGGGCCGGATGCGCCGGATGCGCGGGATCAGGTCGAGCCCGTTCTCGTCGGGCATCACCACGTCGGTGATCACGAGGTCGCCCTCGCCGTCCTCGACCCAGCGCCACAGCGTCGCGGCGTTGCCGGTGCTGCGCACCTGGTAGCCGGAGCGGCCCAGTGCCTGGGTCAGCACGGTGCGGATGGAGCGGTCGTCGTCGGCGATCAGCACGGTTGGCGGGTTCATCGCGGCATCCTGCTCTCATGCTCCAGCCGGGCAAACTTGGTGGACCGCAAGCCAGGATGGCAGGACAACATTCTTCTCGGGAGGGAGCGCGAACACGACTCCTGCAAAGCCGCGCGACCAGCCCCGCTCGCCAGGCGGCCGCGCCCGCTATGGTGCGCGGTCATGGCCCATCCCCGGCCTCCTCCACCAGCACCGGCAGGTGCAGCCGGAATTCCGTCCTGCCGGGCCGACTTTCCACCTCGATCAGTCCGCCGTGGTCGCCGACGATCTTCGCCACCATCGCCAGGCCGAGTCCGCTGCCGGACGGCTTGGAGGTGACGAACGCGTCGAACAGGTTGGCACGGATGTCCTCCGGAATGCCGGAGCCGTTGTCGCGCACCACCACCAGCAGCGGCAGGTCGACGCGCCGCTTGCCGCCCGGGGCCGCCAGCCTGACGCCGTGCTGGTAGGCGGTGATCAGGGTGATCTCGCCACTCGTCTCGCTGGCATAGCGGTCCGAGGCGGTGATCGCCTCCGCCGCATTCTTCACCAGATTGAGCATCACCTGCACGAGCTGGTCGCGGTTGCCCCACACCGGCGGCAGCGACGGGTCGTACAGCTCGACGAAGCGCAGGTGCGACGCGAACCCGCTCTGCGACAGCCGGCGCACGTGCTCGAGCACGCGGTGGATGTTGACCGCACGCCGCTCCACGGGACGCTCGCCAAAGACTTCCATCCTGTCGACCAGGTCACGAATCCTGTCCGCCTCGTCGCGGATCAGCTCCGCCAGCTCGCGGTCGGCCGGCGAGACAGTGTTCTCCAGCAGTTGCGCGGCGCCGCGTATCCCCGACAGCGGGTTCTTCACCTCGTGCGCCAGGATCGCCGCCATCCCGGCCACGGAGCGCGCCGCGTTGCGGAAGCCGAGCTGCTGGTCGAGTGCCCGCATCGTGGCGCTGTTCTGCAGCACCAGCACTACCCCGCCCGCCTCGTCGGGCAGCGGCGCCGCGCGCACCGTGACCTGGCGCCGGCTGAGCCGCGGGCTCTCCAGCGCCATCTCGTGCTCGGACACCGTGACGCCGTCCTGACGCACCTGAGCGATCAGCAGGAACAGCGGGGAGTCCTCGGGCAGCAGGTCCTGCAACCGGATCTGGCGCAACTGGGTCAGCGACACGCCGAGGAACTGCTCTGCCGCGGAGTTGGCGTGGCGGAACCGGTCGTGGACGTCGAGCGACATCACCGGCACCGGCAGCGCGGACAGCAGCGCCTGCGCATCCTGCTCGGCCGCGCGCGATGCGGGCGCCGGCCGCACCAGCGCCAAGTCCTTGCTCCTCACGCCGGGCTCCTCATGCCGCGAACGCCTGCGGCACGGAAGCGTCCTCGCCCCGGTCCCCGCCATGGGCCGCCGCCTGGGTGGCCACCTGGTCGTAGAACCGGGCCACCATCGCCTCGACCTGCGCCGGGTCGTCCAGCCGGTTCACCCCGTCGCGGAACTCCGCCGAGCCGTGCAGGCCGCGCGAGTACCAGGACACGTGCTTGCGCGCCAGCCTCACCCCGGCGTCCACGCCGAAATACGACAGCATGGCGCGGTAGTGCCGCAGCAGGATGTCGCGCTGCTCCATCAGCGACGGCTCCGCCAGCCGCTCCCCCGTCTGCAGGTAGCGCGCCACCTGCGCCGGCAGCCAGGGCCGGCCGTAGCAGCCGCGCCCGATCATCACCCCGTCGGCGCCGGACTGCGCATACGCCTCGGCCGCGTCCTCCAGCGTCAGGATGTCGCCGTTCACCACCACCGGGATCGCGACCGCGCGCTTGACGCTCGCCACGAACCCCCAGTCCGCGCGCCCGGTGTAGAACTGCTGCCGCGTCCGGCCGTGCACCGTGACCATGCGGATGCCGCACGCCTCGGCGATGCGCGCAAGCGCCGGCGCGTTCAGGCTTGAATGGTCCCAGCCCATGCGCATCTTCAGCGTCACCGGCACCTGTACCGCGCGCACCGTTGTTTCCAGCAGCCGCGCCGCCGCGGCCTCGTCGCGCATCAGCGCCGAACCCGCCTGTTGCCCCACCGCCACCTTGCGCACGGGGCAGCCGAAGTTGATGTCGATCACCTCGGCGCCGCGCCCCACCCCGATCCGCGCCGCCTCCGCCATCGCCCCGGGGTCGCACCCCGCAAGCTGCAGCGCGTTCGGGCGCCCCGGGCCCGCGTGCTCCATCTCCGCCATGCGCAGGGTGGTCCGGTTCTCGCGCACCATCGCCCAGGACGCGATCATCTCGGAGACCACCATGCCCGCCCCCTCCGCACGCGCGAGCTGGCGGAACGGCAGGTCCGTCACCCCCGACATGGGCGCCAGGATCACTGGCGTGTCGATGCGCACCCCGCCGCCCAGGGAGATCGGCGCAAGCGGGCGGGTCGGGGTCGTGTCTTGATTGCTGCTCATGAATTAGGCAGAGTTATCCTGAAGCAGGGCAAAGCGCAATCGCCGCCGCCCGAAATACCGGCAGGCCCGGCAAGATTCCCGAGCGGCGAGACAGGCTGTGCTGTGGCGTGCGTCAGCAGGCAGCCTGCAAGCCAGGAAGCAAGGCTGGGCGCTGCCCAGACCCGCCAGGGGCGAGCCGCCCCTGGACCGGC
>CAXTCT010000002.1:0-38171 GCA_964242565.1 uncultured Acetobacteraceae bacterium
GCCCGAACGGCGTCAGCACGTAGCCATGGGTGCGCGCCTCCTCGCGGGTGCTTTCCATGAAGGCGCGTATGCCGGGATAGCGGGCGAAATAGGCGTCGATATAGAGCTTTGCCTCGCCCGGCGGGATGCCGAGCTGGCGGCCCAGCCCGAAGGCGCTGATGCCGTAGATGATGCCGAAATTGATCGCCTTGGCCCGGCGCCGGGTCTGCGCGTCCATGCCCTCCATCGGCACGCCGAAGACTTCGCTGGCGGTGCGGGCGTGGATGTCCTGGCCGGTGGCGAAGGCCTCGCGCAGGGCCGGGACATCGGCGAAATGGGCCATCAGACGCAGCTCGATCTGGGAATAATCGGCCGACACCAGCACATGGCCGGGTGCGGCGATGAAGGCGCGCCGTATGCGGCCGCCTTCCTCGGTGCGGATCGGGATGTTCTGCAGGTTGGGCTCGTTCGACGATAGCCGGCCGGTCGAGGTGATCGCCATCTGGAACGAGGTATGCACCCGCCCGGTATCGGGATTGACCTCCTCGACCAGGCTGTCGGCATAGGTCGATTTGAGCTTGGCCAACTGGCGCCATTCGACGATGCGGGCGGGCAGGTCGTGTCCCTGTTCGGCGAGACCCTGCAGCACCGAGCTGTCGGTGCCCCAGGCGCCGGTCTTCAGGCGCTTGCCGCCGGGCAGGCCCATCTCGTCAAACAGGATCTCGCCAAGCTGCTTGGCGCTGCCGAGGTTGAACGAGCGGCCGGCGAGCGTGTGGATCTCGGTTTCCATCACCGCCATGCGCGCGGCGAAATCGACCGACAGGCGTCTCAGCTCGACGGCATCGATGCAGATGCCGGCCTGCTCCATGTCGGCGAGGATGCGGATCAGGGGCCGCTCGAGCTGCTCGTACAGCGCGAGCGAGCGGTTGGGGGCGAGTTGCGGGCGCAGCGCGTGCCACAGCCGCAGGGTGACGTCGCTATCCTCGGCGGCGTAATGGGTGGCGCTTTCAAGGTTGACGCGGGCGAAGGGGATGCGGTTGCGCCCGGTGCCGGTGACCTGGTCATAGGTGACGGGGGTGTGGCCGAGATGGCGGGCGGACAGCTCGTCCATGCCGTGGCCATGGGCCCCGGCCTCCATGGCGTAGGAGATCAGCATGGTGTCGTCGATCGGGGCCGCGCGCGGGGCGCCGGCATGTTCGAGCACGAGCAGGTCGAACTTGGCGTTCTGGAAGATCTTCAAGGTGCCGGGATCGGTCAGCAGGGGCGCCAGGATCTCGGTGGCGGCGCGGGCCTCGATCTGGGCGCCGACCGGGTTTTCCAGGTCGCCGTCATGGCGCAGCGGCACGTAGCAGGCGCGGCCGGGAGCAGTGGCGATCGAGAAGCCGACCAGGTTGGCGCGCATCGCGTCGAGCCCGTCGGTTTCGGTGTCGATGGCGCAGAGACCGGCGCGCCGGGCCTCGTCGACCCAGGCACTCAAGGCCTCGGGGCTGGTGACGGTCTCGTAGCCGGAAAAGGCAATGCCGGCCGGATCGATAGCGCGCTCGGGCGGAGCGTCCGGTCCGGGATGCGGCGGGATGTCCAGGCCGAGACGCTGGATGGTGGAGTGGAAGCCCATGCCGCCCAGCCAAGCCGCCAGATGCTGGGGATCGGTCAGCGCCATGCCGAGCTGGCTGATCGCAAGCGGCAACGGCGCGTCGTCGCGCAGGATGACCAGGCGGCGCGAGATGCGCGCGGCCTCGGCATGCTCGATCAGGGCGTCGCGCCGCTTGGAGGGCTTCATCGACGGCGCCGCGGCCAGGATGGATTCCAGATCGCCATACTCGGCGACCAGCGCGCCGGCGATCTTCGGGCCGATGCCGGGCACGCCGGGGACGTTGTCGACGCTGTCGCCCATCAGCGCCTGGACCTCGATCACGCGGTCCGGCCCCACGCCGAAACGTTCGCGCACTTCGGCTTCTCCGATGGTCTTCTGCTTGATCGGGTCGAGCATGTCGACCCGTGGGCGGATGAGCTGCATCAGGTCCTTGTCGGACGAGACGATGGTGCAGCGGCCGCCGGCCTCGTCCATGGCGCGCGCATAGGCGGCGATCAGGTCGTCGGCTTCCCAGCCGGCGAGTTCGATGGCGGGGATGCCGAAGGCGGCGGTCGCCTCGCGCACCAGGGCGAATTGCGGCACCAGCTCCGGCGGCGGCTCGGGACGGTGCGCCTTGTAGAGCGGGTAGAGCTCGTTGCGGAAGGTGAGGCGGCCCGCGTCGAAGATGACGGCAAGATGGGTGCCGACATGGTCGCGCAGGAAGCGGGCGATCATGTTGGTGAAGCCGAACACCGCGTTGACCGGGGTGCCGTCGGCCCGGGTCATCGGCGGCAGGGCGTGGAAGGCGCGGAAGATGAAGCCGGAGCCGTCGATCAGCACCAGATGAGCGTCCCGCATCGGCAGGCCGGCTTCCGGCGCGGCCGACAGGGTGTCGGGCCCGCTCATGTCCCGGTCTGGTCCGCTCAGGTCTGGTCCGCTCAGGTCTGGTCCGCTCAGGTCTGGTCCGCTCAGGTCTGGCTCGTTCAGGCCCGGCTGGCTCACGTCCGGCTGGCTCACGTCCGGCTGGCTCACGTCAATGTCCGGCGTCGCCGCTTTCAGGAGAATTCGGATCGAGCACGTAGAGCCGCGAGCAATAGGGACAGAAGGTCTGCGTGCCGGTGATGCGCAGCCAGACCTGCGGATGGCCGAGGCCGCCGGCCTCGCCATTGCAGGCGACGACGCGGCTGGTGGCGACCAGTCTCTCGACCTGGCCAAGTTGTGGGTTAGGAGTATCTGCGCCGAACGCCATGCGTTTGCCTTGAGGATGATCTGAAGCTGGAGCGAAAGAGGATGATACGCAGGATGGCCGTGCTTTCAAACCTCCGCCTTTACCCTCTTCTGATCGCCTGCCTGATGCTGCCGCTCCTTGGCTGCGCGGGAGGCCGCGAGCCGAGCCCTTCCGCCCGCGACTTGCATAGCGCGGATCGCCGGCTGGTGCCGCCTGATCTGGTCTGGACGCTGTCCGATGGCGCCCGGATACCGCTCCGGGTGTGGCAGCCGGCCGCCATGGAGCCGCGCGCGGTGCTGCTCGCTTTGCACGGCATCAATGACAGCCGCGACGCCTGGGAGATCCCCGGGCCGGCCCTCGCGGGCGACGGCATTGCCGTTTATGCGCCGGATCAGCGCGGTTTCGGGGAGGCGCCGGGACGCGGACAATGGCCTGGCGTCGATCGGCTGGTCGACGATGCGGCCGAGATGACGCGGCTGGCGGGCGCCGCCCACCCCGGCATTCCGGTGTTCGTGATGGGCGAGAGCATGGGCGGCGCAGTGGCCTTGTGCCTGGCGGCGCGCCCGGATCATCCGCCGGTGGCCGGCTTCGTGCTGCTGTCGCCAGCCGTATGGAGCAGCAGGCAGATGAGCCCGCTGATGACGGCCTCGCTCTGGGCCGCCGCGACATTCCTGCCCGATTGGCAGCTTACCGGACATGAACTCCCGCTGCATGTGCGGGCAAGCGATAATCTCGCGGCTTTGTATCGCCTGTCCTATGATCCGTTGACGCTGAAGGGCGCGCGCACGGCTTCCCTGCACGGCCTGGTGGAGCTGATGACACGGGCCGCGGGGGCGGCGCGCCGGGCGCATGGACCTGTTCTGATCGCCTATGGCGCGCATGATCAACTGGTGCCCGCGGCGGCGATGGCGTCGGCCTGGGCGCTGCTGCCGCCCGGCGCGAGGCGGGCCTACTATCCGCACGGGTATCATCTGCTGATGCGCGACCGCGGCCGCCAGGCGGTGATCGGGGATGTCGCAAGCTGGATCGCCGACCCGGCGCACCCCTTGCCGTCCGGCTCGGATGTGGCCGCGGCAGCCTGGACGGCCGGGGGCTCCTGGGAGACCCGGGTGCCCGTGTGGCTGCCCGCCGGGTTGGATGGACTGGCCGGAGGCGGATGAGGAACGGGCTCGGGTGCTGGGACTTGGCAGGATGAAGCGGTCGAGCTATGCAGATGGCGCTGGACCCGTAGCTCAGCTGGATAGAGCGTCGCCCTCCGAAGGCGAAGGCCGAAGGTTCGAATCCTTTCGGGTCCGCCATTGTTGCGGTGGGCGTCGTACTCGGCTCCAATCGAAAAGGCAACGATGTTGGGTTCCATCAATGGGAATGGACAGGACGCGGACCGGGTTGGTTCGACGGTGGTTCGCCAGGGACCTGTCGATGTGGCCTGCCTGCAGGAAACCGCTGGATCGTTTCACGGTTTCAGCAGGCGGTGATCTGGTCGAGTTTGCCGCGAAAAGCCGGCTGGTTTGCAATCCCTGCGGCCGGACGTTAATCCGGTTTGGGCGCCTTAAAATCATCGGCTGGTGCCTGCTGCAAGTCTCGGGAGAGAAGTTCGATTGTTCGGCCGCTCGTTTCGTCTCTGTTTCATTCTGCTCCAGCTTCTGATCTGGCCGGGATATTTTTCTTTTAGCGGGGCGGTATAGCGTCACTGCCTGCTTCTTCAGCAGCATCTTTGTCTTCATGATCCGGCAACCGCTGCCTTTGCCGTGTGTTCATCATTGGGCGGGATCATCAATCGGGGGAGAAGCATCAGGATGGCCGGGACCTATCTGATCACGGGCGGCGCGGGCTTCATCGGACGTTACCTGTGTGAGGAACTTCTGGCGCAGGGCTACCATGTGCGTGTGCTCGATGGTCTTATCGAGCAGGTGCATGGATCGGTGGCGCCCCGGCTTGCCGACGACATCGAGTTCATCCATGGAGACATTCGCGACGCGGCCTCGATCGACAGGGCGCTCGTCGGCGTCGACGGCGTCTTCCATCTGGCGGCCGAGGTCGGCGTCGGCCAGAGCATGTACGAGATCGCCCGCTATGTCGGCGCCAACGATCTCGGCACGGCAATTCTGCTCGAGCGGCTGATCGCACGGCCGGTGGAGCGTCTGGTCGTGGCATCGTCGATGAGCGTCTATGGCGAGGGCCTGTACAGGCGGGCCGACGGCACCGACGATGGAACGGTCCGGCGGACCCTGAAGGACGGCTCCACCCAATGGGACCCTCTCGACGAGGATGGCGGCAAGCTTGTCCCGGTGCCCACGGACGAGACCAAGCCGGTCGATCTCGCCTCGGTTTATGCGGTGACCAAGTTCGTCCAGGAACGCAACAGCCTGATCGTCACCCGCGCCTATGGCATGCAGGCCGTGGCGTTGCGCCTGTTCAACGTCTTCGGTCCGGGGCAGGCTTTGTCCAATCCCTACACCGGCGTGCTTGCGAATTTCGGCGCGCGGCTGCTCAACGGACAATCGCCGCTGGTTTTCGAGGATGGCCGGCAGAAGCGCGACTTCGTGCATGTGCGCGACGTGGCGCGTGCGTTCCGGCTGGCCATGGAGCGCCCGGCCGCGGCAGGACATGTCATCAACATCGGCAGCGGGCGGTCCTACACGATCGGCCGGATCGCCGAGATGCTGGCCGACGCCATGCAGGTGCCGGACCTGGCTCCGCATCTGCTGGGCAAGGCCAGGGCCGGCGACATCCGGCATTGTTTCGCCGACATCGCCAAGGCCCGTGCCCTGCTTGGATTTTCCCCCGAATATCCGCTCGAGGAAATGATCGGCGAATCCGCGGCCTGGATACGGAGCTGCACCGCGACGGATCATGGCGAAAAAGCCAGAAGCCAGCTCGAGGCACGCGGATTGATGGCATGAATTCCCGGTTCGGTTTTGTCGAGTGGTTCCGCATCGGAGAGTATGAGCGTGTAACGCAAGCCATCGCCGGCATGAAGGCGGCAGGCGCGGTCTATCTGCGGACGCATCTTTCCTGGGCGGAATATCATGGGCCGGGCGGAGAGGCCTGGTACGACTGGCTGTTGCCGACGCTCGGCGAGGCTTTCGACCTGCTGCCCTGCGTGCATTACACGCCGCCCTCGCTGTCGCGCAACGGCCGTTCCTCCGGCGCGCCGCGACGTCTCGGCGATTATGCCGACTTCATCGATCATGTGCTGACCCGGCACGGAAAGCATTTCCGTCACATCGAGTTGTGGAACGAGCCCAACAATCTGCTCGATTGGGACTGGCGCGAGGATCATGACTGGCTGCTGTTCTGCGAGATGATCGGCGCCGCCGCGTACTGGGCGACGCGGCGTGGATGGAAGGTTGTGCTGGCGGGTCCGTGTCCGTTCGATAGCTACTGGCTGGATCTGATGGGACAGCGTGGCGTGCTCGAGTTCGTGTCGGCCATCGGGCTGCATGGTTTCCCCGGAACCTGGGACAGCCCGGCCACCAACTGGCGCGGCTTCGAGGCGAACATCGAGGACATGCGCGCGCTGCTGGACCGGTATAATCCCAAGGCCCGGATCTGGCTGACCGAAACCGGCTATTCGACATGGCGCAACGACGAGGCGGCCCAGGTCGAGCATTTCCAACGCGCGCTGTCCGCACCGGCCGAGCGCGTCTATTGGTACGGCTGGCAGGATCTCGCGCCGACGGTGCCGACACAGGAGGGGCTCTATTTCGATGTCCGGCATTATCATCTTGGCGTGACGGATTGCCAAGGACGGCCGAAATTGCTGCGCCGTCTGCTCGAAACCGGAGAACCCGGCCACCTGGATCTCCAGCCGGGCGTGGCATCGCCTTTCGTCGCACGCAAGGCCGCACCCGTGGTGATCCTGGGGGGTGCGGGTTTCATCGGCAGCAACCTCGCCGATGCGCTCCTGCATGACGGCCAGGAAGTGGTGCTGTTCGACAGTCTCAGCCGCCCCGGGGTCGAGCGAAATCTTGCCTGGCTTGCCGATCGCCATGGCGGGCGGCTGCATCCGGTCCTGGCCGACATCCGCGATCGCACGGCCATGGAAGCGGCCGTAGAGGGAGCGGCGGCGGTCTTTCATCTGGCCGCCCAGGTAGCGGTGACATCCAGCCTGACCGATCCACGGCATGATTTCGCGGTCAATGCCGAGGGCACCCTGAACGTTTTGGAATCGATACGAAAACTCGCGTCCGGGGCGCCGGTCATCTTCGCCAGCACCAACAAGGTCTATGGTCAGCTTGCCGATGTTTCGGTATCGGAATTCGACGGACATTATCTGCCGCAGGACGATGCGTTGCGGGCATTCGGGATCGGCGAGACCCGGAAGCTGGATTTCTGCACGCCGTACGGCTGCTCGAAGGGCGTCGCGGATCAGTATGTGCTGGATTACGCGCATTCCTACGGGCTGCGCACGGCCGTGCTGAGAATGAGCTGCATCTATGGCCCCAGGCAGTTCGGCACGGAAGACCAGGGCTGGATCGCTCATTTCCTGATCCGGGCGTTGCGCGGCGAACCGATCACCATCTTTGGGGACGGCAAGCAGGTGCGTGACGTGCTGCATGTCAGCGATGCCGTGCGGGCCTATCGCGGGGTGCTTGCGGGGATCGACCGTCTGAGCGGCCAGGCCTTCAATCTGGGCGGCGGTCCTGCCAATGCTGTCAGCCTGCACAGTGTTCTTGCCGAAATCTCGACCCTGCTCGGACAGGAGGTTCCGGTTCAGTACGAGCCGTGGCGGTCGGGGGACCAGCCCTATTTCGTGGCCGATACGCGGCGTCTCGATGCAGAGCTCGGCTGGCGTGCCGAAATCCGCTGGCAGGATGGGCTGCAGGATCTGGCGCGCTGGCTTCGTGCCGACCAGGACAGGCCGAAATCCAGGACGCCGCCGCAAAGGACAAGATTACTGGCATGAGGCAGCACCCGCGGCGGGTGTTGATGACGGTTGATTGCGTCGGAGGCGTCTGGCGTTACGCCCTCGACTTGGCAAGCGGGCTCAACCAGCAAGGTATCGGATGCCTTCTGGTTGGATCGGGACCGCGTCCGGGCGAGGCTATATCCTTCGCATCATCGGGGTTGTCCGACACGGAACTGGTCTGGACCGACGAGCCGCTGGACTGGATGGTGTCCGACGAGGCTGCCCTGCACGCTATGCCCGCGGTCCTTGCCTCGCTCGCCCAAGCGGGGAAATGCGACCTGCTGCATCTGAACCTGCCCTCGCAGGCGGTGGGGCTTGGGGAGCATCCGCCGGCATTGGTGGTGTCGCATTCCTGCGTTCCAAGCTGGTGGGAAGCCATGCGCGACACCCCGCTTCCGGCCGACTGGAGCTGGCAACGCCGCCGGAACAGGGCCGGACTGGATCGAGCGGACGGCGTGCTCGTTCCAAGTGCCAGCCATGCCGCGGCCCTGGTCAGGACCTATGGGCCGATCTCCCGGATGTCCGTGGTGCATAACGCAACGAAAGCGACGCCGTCGGCAGGCGAGAAGGATCCCTTCGTGCTGGCTGCGGGCCGCTGGTGGGATGAAGGCAAGAATGCGCGGACGCTCGATCATGCCGCCCGATCCTCGCCCTGGCCGGTGACGATGGCAGGGCCGCTGGCCGGACCGAATGGCGAGGCGATCTCGATCGATCATGCCGAAGCTGTCGGCGAATTGCCTTCCACGGAACTGCTCGGCTTGATGCGCCGTGCCGCGATCTTCGTCGCCCCCTCGCGATACGAACCGTTCGGCCTGGCGGTTCTGGAGGCCGCGCTCCAACACGCAGCCCTGGTGCTTGCGGATATCCCGACCTTTCGCGAGTTGTGGGAGGACGCGGCATTGTTCGTGCCGCCGGCCGATGCCGCGGGATTCGCCCGCGCAATCGCGAGACTGGCGGGAGACCCGGCGCTCCGCCATGATCTCGGGTCACGCGCGGCGGCGCGCGCACAACGCTATACGCCGGCGCGTCAGCTCGAGGCTGTGCTGGCGGCCTATGAAGCCGCCATGGCGCGACACGGCCAGGCTATGCACCAGGCGGGATGACATGCGTTTCGTGCTTTATACCCACTCGCTGCGTTCGGACTGGAACCACGGCAATGCGCATTTCCTTCGTGGGGTACTGAGGGAAATCCAGGCCTGCGGCCACCGCGCGCTGGCCCTGGAGCCGGAGGATGGATGGAGCCGCGCCAACCTGCTTGCCGATCAGGGGGCTGGGGCGCTCGACCGGTTCGCCGAGGATTTTCCCGACCTCGCGACGCAATCCTATGGACCCGGTTTTGATCATGAAGCAGCGCTCGACGGCGCCACGGTGGTCATCGTGCATGAATGGACCGATCCGGTTCTGGTCGCCCGGATCGGGGCGATCCGTCGCCGTGGCGGGCGCTTCACCTTGCTGTTCCACGACACGCATCATCGTGGCGTCTCCGACGAAGGCGCGATCGCCGGCCTCGATCTTTCCGGTTATGACGCGGTGCTGGCTTTCGGCGAGACCTTGCGCGAGCGCTATCTGCGCTCCGGCTGGGGACGTCAGGTGTTCACCTGGCACGAGGCAGCCGATACGCGGCTGTTCCATCCGATCGCAGGGGTCGAAAAGCAGGCGGATCTCATCTGGATCGGCAACTGGGGAGACGGCGAGAGGGAGCGCGAGCTCGATGCCTTCCTGATCGAGCCGGCTCGGCGTCTGCAGCTCTCCGGGATCGTGCATGGTGTGCGCTATCCCGAGGCGGCACTCGGGCGTCTTGCGACATCCTCGCTGCGTTATGGCGGCTGGATCGCCAATGCCGACGCACCGATGGCTTTCGCGCGTCACCGGATGACCATGCATGTGCCGCGTGCGCCCTATGTGCGGGCATTGCCAGGCATTCCCACGATACGCATGTTCGAAGCGCTGGCCTGCGGAATTCCGCTGGTCAGCGCGCCATGGACCGACAGCGAGCAGCTTTTCCGGCCCGGATCGGATTACCTGACCGCGCGCAACGGCGGCGATATGGCAGCGCATCTGCGGGCTCTGAAGCATGATGCCGCCTTGGCGGCCGAGGTGGCACGGAGCGGGCTGGAGACCATCACGTCGCGCCATACCTGCGCGCATCGCGCGCGCGAACTCATGACCATTCTTGAAGCCTGCGGCGTCGGCGATGTCGATCGGCAGCCTGTGCGCGGTGAACCCGTTTCATGAAGATCGCGCTCTACGGCTCCAGCCTGCTGTCTTCCTACTGGAACGGTGCGGCCACCTATTACCGTGGCATCCTGCGCGCATTGGCGGCCCACGGGCACGAAATCTGCTTCTACGAGCCGGATGCGTTCGACCGGCAGAACCACCGCGACATCGACGCTCCGTCCTGGTGCAGGGTGGTGGTCTATCCAGCGACCGCGGCGGGTGTGCGCGACGTGCTGGCCGAGGCGGTATCGGCCGACATGGTGATCAAGGCGAGCGGGGTCGGCTATGCCGATGACGACCTGCTGGCCGGGATCCTGATGGCATCGCGTCATGACGCTCTGCGCGTCTTCTGGGATGTCGATGCGCCGGCGACCCTGGCAGAGATCGCCCACGAGCCCGGCCATCCGTTGCGCCGGGCGCTGGACGCGCTCGATCTGGTGCTGACCTATGGCGGCGGCGCTCCCGTGATCGATGCCTACACCGCGCTCGGAGCCAGACGGTGCGTGCCGATCTATAATGCGCTGGATCCCGGGACGCATTTCCCGGTGACGCCGGAAGCGAGGTTCGCCGCCGATCTGACTTTCCTCGGCAACCGGTTGCCCGATCGGGAAGCCCGCGTCGAGAGCTTCTTCCTGGACCCGGCGTCCAGGCTTCCCGATGTACGCTTCCTGCTGGGCGGCTCCGGCTGGGCCGACAAGACCGTCCCGGGCAACGTCGCCAAGCTGGGACATGTTCCGACCGAGGCGCATAATGCCCTGAACGCGAGTGCCCGCGTCGTGCTCAACATCAGCCGGGACAGCATGGCGGCAACCGGATTTTCTCCGGCAACCCGCGTGTTCGAGGTCGCCGGCGCCGGCGCCTGCCTGATGACGGATGCCTGGGACGGACTGGATCTGTTCCTCACGCCCGGCGAGGAGGTGATTGCTGTCCGCGACGGTGCGGACGTGGTGGAGGCCTTGCATGTCCTGAGCCCGGCCGACACGGCGCGGATCGGACGCGCCGGCCGGCAGCGCATATTGGCCGGGCATACCTACGACCGGCGCGCCGAGGAACTCGACCATGTGCTGGGCGAAGCCCTCGCGGCCAGAAGGGCTGGATCGGACGCATGATCCGGAACGTCCCGAACCTTGTCGTGCTCGGTCTGTCGCTGAGCTCGTCCTGGGGCAATGGCCATGCGACCACCTACCGCGCCCTGCTTCGCGGCCTGTCGGCCCTGGGCCACCGCGTGCTTTTCCTGGAGCGGGACGTGCCCTGGTATGCCGAGCATCGCGACCTGCCGCAGCCCGATTTCTGCGAGCTTGCCTTCTACCGCGACCTCGACGAATTGCAGGCGCGGTTCGGGCAGCGCCTGGCCGAGGCGGATGCGGTCCTGGTGGGCTCCTATGTTCCTGAAGGCATCGCCGTGCTGGATCTGGTGCTCTCTGCGGCCGGAGGTGTCCGGGCGTTCTACGATATCGATACTCCGGTGACGCTGGCGGCTTTGAAGCGCGCCGATTGTCCCTATCTGGCGGCCGCGCAGATCGCCCGGCTCGATCTTTATCTGTCATTCTCCGGCGGTCCGATATTGCGACGTCTGTCGGAGGCTTATGGAGCGCGCAGGCCCCGCACATTCTATTGCGCGGTCGACGAGACACACTACCGGCCCCAGCACCGGCCTACCCAATGGGATCTCGGCTATCTCGGTACCTACAGTCCGGATCGCCAATCTTTGCTCGACCGCCTCCTGCTGGAACCTGCACGGCGGCTGCCCGATCATCATTTTGTTGTCGCCGGTCCGCAATATCCGGACGATATCGTCTGGCCGCGCAACGTCGAGCGGATCGAACATCTGCCGCCTTCCGCGCATGCCGGCTTCTACGCGGCCCAGCGCTTCACCCTGAATGTCACGCGCGCCGATATGGTCGCCGCCGGCTGGTCGCCCAGTGTCCGGCTGTTCGAAGCTGCCGCATGCGGCACGCCGATCATCAGCGACCGCTGGGCCGGCCTGACGGATCTGCTGCCGGATGGCAAGGCGCTGCTGGTCGCGGATGACACCGACGCCGTCCTCGACGCCCTGGTCTCGCTGGACGAACCACGGCGTCGCGACATCGCGCGCAATGCCATGGCGATCGTGCTGGCCGGACATACCGGGACGGCACGGGCCCGTGAGCTGGAAGGATATCTGGCGGAAGCGGCAGAGCAAACTGGCCTCCCCTCGCGGGGTTCGGTCAGGGATGCCGGATGGCGGGAGGAGCCGCGTTGATCTCCGCTCCTTCGTACCAGCGGATCGTGCCTGGGCCGTTGGTCAGCCTGCCCGTCGTCGTGCGCCAGTTCCAGCCCATGACGCCGAACAGATGCACGCTGGACATCGGGTCGGTCAGCGCGAACATCTCGGCCGCATGCACCGCCTCGCGCGCGCCGTTGACCAGAAAGAAGCCGCCGAACATGTTGATCCGGCCGCCGGCGTTGTGGAACGGCGCCTCGGTCGGAGGCGCGATTTCCACGTGGCAGCCGACCAGGTCGATGCCCCCGTTGTTATCCAGGATTATCCGTTTTCCGTAATCCAACGAACAGGCAATGAATTTCAGTTCGAAGGCTCCGGGGTTGGCGATGAGGCAATCCGAATTGAACAGGTAACATTGCGAAAATGACGTGGTCTCGCCTGCGTCCGACAGGGCGGCCGGCGCGTCGACGCAGAACAGGCAGTCATAGATGGAGACATGGGAGAAGCCGATCCCGTAAGCACGGTTGCCGAACTGCACGCCCTTGGCGAACCCGTGTATGGCGCAGTCCTGGATCTGTGCGCGGCTCGACAACCCTTCGGTATCGGTGCGAAACAGCATGCCTGCGGCGGCCGAGTTCCGGCCCGGGCCGATCAACTCGAACCCTTCGAACACATTGCGTTCATGTCCGTAGGCTCCGGCCCCGTCGGATTTGAACAGGATCGCGCTCCCGGCTTCATGGACGGTTCGGAAATCCAGCGCAGAACCGTCGCCTCGTAGGGTGACCCGGTTGGGATTGACCACCAACCCGCGATTCATGACATAGGCCCGGCCGGTATTGGGCACGTAGACCGCACCGCCGCCCTGCGCGTCGGCTTGGTTGATGGCGTTCTGGATCGCGCACCAGTCGAGCTCGTCGGAAAGGCTTCTGGCGTGCGGGCAGAAAGCGTGGGCTTCGCCGAGGCTACCGAAGCGCGAGGACAAGGGATGGCTGGCCCCATCCGCAAAGGCGCCGGTTGGTAGAAACGGGCTTCCCGAGCAGGCTGGCGGCCGCGTTTCCGCAACGGCACGTACGGGGTCAACCGCCGCCAACCAGGGCAGACCGGCCGCGGCAAATAACGCCCGGCGGGCTACCATTCCGCCTTGGTGATCTGCGGCATCGTCAGGCCGTTCAATGAGGCAGAACCTACACTGCTTGCCGAACCGGTTTCGAACAAGCGCCGCCCGAGCCCGCGCAGGCGGACCTGGATGGGCTGGTCAACCAGGTGATGAAAGCCGGCGCCTGCGGCGACCCCCAGGGCGGCACATCCAAGCAACACGGCATCATTCAATGGAATCCAGCCAATCCTGACCAACAGCGTCGCTGCAAGCGTGATGACGGAATAATGCACGAGATAGACAGCATAGGAGACGCTTCCCAGCGCCGCCAGCAACGCGGGCGCGCGTATATGTCCATCGCGCTCAAGTCGCGTCAGCCCGAGTATCATGGTGCCGGAACTACCACCGAACACCACAACACGCGCGGCTTCAAGGCCATGCGAGACCCGGAGCGCCTCATACAACAGCCCGCCGGCGAAACCGATCAACCCCACGGCAAGCAGGCAGCCGGAGCTGAAGACTGCCCTCATACGCAAATCCTGACGCAGGACCAACCAGGCGCAGAACATGCCGATGCCAAACTCGAGGCAGAGCGGGCGAACATAGAAGGCGGCAACGGGATTGACCCAATGCAACATGCCGGCTGCCGTCAGCACGATGACGCCCTGCCAGGCCAGCAGCACGGATAGACCGAAGCGACGGCTGACGATCAGCAGAGCAAAGACCGCATAGAAGAACACCTCGTATTTGAGGGTCCAGGTGACATTTACCAGCGCCGGACCGTTCTGCGGCAATAGCAGCGCGCTGGCGACCACGCTCCAAGGCTCGAGCTTCGCCGCCTTGTCGGCGCCGCCGAAATGATCGGCATATAGTGCCGCCGCGACCAGCGTCATGATCCAGACGCTCGGGAAGATGCGGCAGGACCGTTTATAGAGATACGGCAAGAGGCGGACGGATGATCCGATGTCGCGCATGTGAGTCGTCATGATGATGAAGCCGCTGAGTACAAAGAACAGATCGACGCCCCGATCACCCGAGCCAAACAGGCCGCCGAATGGCACGATCCCGGCTTTGACCTCAAATATATATTGTAGATGATACAGAACCACCAGCAACGCCGCGACCCCGCGAAGCGCTTCGAGCGTTTCCACCCTTCCCAAGCCGGCTTTGGTCATCATAGGCATTTTGTCATTTCATCAATGTGCTCCGATCTGCCATCAATAACCAGTTCCCCCAAAGAACAAAGGAAACGAAACCGTTACAAGAAGGGTGATATCCTGAAGGCGTAGTCCGTCCGATGTGATGGCGTCCCTCCAGAAGCATTCCGCGCTAGCTTATCGCCGGGCAGCGACGGCCGTCTTGGCCGGCAGGGGAGAAGGGTGTCAATGAGCATCGTGTCGCTGTCGACGATGGACGTCGAGCCCGGGCCGGTGCTTGACCAGGAAGCGATCGAGACCGGATGGGCGCCACGGTTTGTTGCGCCGCCAATACCCAAGCCGGATGCCGGCCTGAGGATTGCTCTCGTCCATGAATGGCTTGAGACCTACGCCGGATCGGAGCGTGTCCTGGAACAGCTCCTGCAATGTTTTCCGTCTGCGGACATATTCTCCGTGGTCGACTTCCTGCCCAAGGAGGAGCGACGCTTCCTGCATGGGCGCGTGGTGCGGACAAGCTTCATCCAGCGGCTGCCATTTGCGCGTCGTCTGTTTCGTAATTATCTCGGGTTAATGCCGCTGGCCGTCGAGCAATTCGACCTTGCAGGCTATGATCTCATCATCTCCAGCAACCATGCCGTCGCCAAGGGTGTCCTGACCGGCCCGGACCAGGTGCATATCAGCTACGTCCACTCGCCGATGCGTTATGCGTGGGATCTGCAGGAGCAGTATCTCCGCCAGGCCGGCTTTCGCGGGTTCAAGGGCATGTATGCGCGTTGGCTGTTCGCAAGGCTGCGGCAATGGGATGTTTCGAGCGCCCATCATGTCGATCACTTCGTGGCGAATTCGGGCTATATTGCAAGACGGATCATGAAGGCCTACCGGCGTGATGCGGCGGTCATTCATCCACCCGTCGACATCGAACGTTTTGATGTCGGCGCAGGTAAGGACAATTTCTTCCTGCTTGCCTGCCGGTTCGTGCCCTACAAGCGCGCCGACGTCATCGTCGAGGCCTTCGCCCGCATGCCCGGGCGCCGTCTCATTGTCGTGGGTGACGGTCCAGAGAATGAGCGGGTGCGTCTGGCCGCCTGTGGACAGACGAATATCGAGTTCAGGGGGATCGTCTCGCAGCTGGACCTGATCGACCTGATGCAGCGCGCCCGTGCATTTATTTTCGCCGCCGAGGAGGATTTCGGCATCACCCTGGTCGAGGCGCAGGCCTGCGGCACGCCGGTCATCACCTACGGCCGCGGCGGTGCGCTGGACATCATCCTGACCGAAGGCGTCGATAGCCCGACGGGCGTGTTGTTCCATCTTCAGACCGCGGACGCGATTTGCGAGGCGGTCGAACGGTTCGAGGCGCTGGAACCGATCATCACTGAGCAAGCGTGCCGGGCAAACGCGATCCGTTTCTCCGCGGCCAGATTCAGGTCGGAGATCAACGACTTCGTGGCGCAGGCTATACCGGCAACGGTCAGGCCAACGAGCCGGCGTGATGTCACGCAACATACCCGATCAATTCAAACCGCGTAACAAAACCAAGATCCCTCTCAGATCGAGGAAATGGGAGCGATGCGCGTCGCCATGCAGAGAATGCTCCGCCAACCCCGTAGCATACAGGCCGCATTCAGGAACCAAGTGCTGCGAAGCCCATCGGCTATCGCCCTGCGGACACGCGAGCGCGCGCTGAGCTACGCGGAGCTCGATGGCATGTCAGATACCTGCGCTGCCGCGTTGCGCTCGGTCGGAGCGGGGCCGGGCCGACATGTCGGGATGCTGCTGCCGCGCTCTCCCGAAGCGGTCATCTCGATGCTCGGCATTCTCAAGACCGGAGCCGCGTTCGTCTCTTTCGATACGGCGTATCCACCCGCCACGCTCGCTGCAATGGTGCTGGAATGCGCGCCGGTGGCATTGCTGGCGGATTGGCAGCATCCGTCTCACGTTCCTGACCTGGTCTCTTTCGGTGATGCACCCATACTCGACCTGACCTCATTACTGACACGGAAGAAACCGGAGTCGAACGGTCACCTGATACACGACGATCCGGAAATGCCGGCCTATGTCATGTATACGTCGGGTTCCACCGGTCAGCCCAAAGGGGTGGTGGTTCCGCATCGCGGTGTCCTGCGGCTCGTGGTTGATGCCGATTATGTCTCCCTCGGACCGGACGAGGTAATCCTGCAGCTGGCGCCTCTGGGCTTTGATGCCTGCATCTTCGAGATCTTCGCAGCACTGCTGACGGGTGGAACGCTGGCGGTTGATACTGCGCAACCGGTCTCGCTGGATGGTATTGCGGATGCTATCTCGAGCTTCGGCGTCACGACGCTCTGGCTGACAGCCGGCCTGTTCCACCTGATGGTCGACCAGCGGCCCGATGCTCTACGTGGATTGCGCCAGCTGCTCGCCGGCGGAGACGTGCTGTCGCCCGCGCATGTGCGCCGGATGTTGCAGCTCGCGCCGGCCTGCCGCCTGATCAACGGCTACGGACCGACCGAGAACACGGTCTTTACCTGTTGTTATACAGTTCCGTGCGATTGGAAGGAGGGAGATGGCGTGGCGATCGGCTTGCCCATCAACGGAAGCGTGGTGCATATCTTGGATGATGATCTGCTGCCTGTCGCGGATGGTGAACCGGGCGAGCTATGCACGTCGGGCCAGGGCGTGGCGCTCGGTTACCTGAACCGAGCGGAGCAGACCGCGCATCGTTTTGTGGACGATCGAGACGGTGCATCCGAAGCTCGAATGTATCGGACCGGCGATCTTGCTCGGCGCAGGTCCGACGGGATTATCGAGTTCGTCGGGCGCGTTGATCGCCAGGTGAAGATCAACGGCAAGCGAGTTGAGCCCGAAGGAATCGAGACCGCTTTACGCAGTGCGGCGGGCGTATGCGACTGTATCGTTGTCCTCGGTCGGGAGGGCGCGGCCAAGGCGATCCTGGCCTTTGTCGTGGCCGTGATGCGACCGGGGCTGGAGGGCGAGCTTGCGCGGCATGTCGCGACCTTGCTGCCATCCTGGATGTGCCCGTCGCGGATCATCGTCCTAGACGCGTTGCCGCTCACGCCCAACGGCAAGGTTGATCGCCGCGCCTTGGTCAGGATGGTTCCCGTCGAAGCGCCGGCGCAGATGGCCCGAAGCGAGCTGGAGCAGGATCTGGCACGGATCTGGGCCCAAGTGTTGCGGCTATCGGAACTCGATCGAAACCGCAACTTCGCCGACCTTGGGGGCACCTCGCTACAGATGATGGCGTTGCAGGATGCCCTGGCCCGCGAGCTGGGCCGCAACGTGCCGATGCTCGAGTTGTTCGCCCACCCGACGGTGTCCACGCTGGCTGCGTATCTGGCCGGTTCAAAGATCGGCCTACCGAAAGCCGACACACGCGAGCGCGCGGAGCGGCAGGGCGATGCGCTGCGGCGCCTCTCCTCGCGGATGAAGTTGCCCGTGCCGGCGCGCCCGTCGCGGAACGCACCATGACGGCCGAGCCGGAATCAGGTGACGAAGCCGCGCTGGACGGCGTGGCCGTCATTGGCATGGCGGGCCGTTTTCCAGGTGCGGCAAATATATGGTCATTCTGGCGAAACCTTTGCGACGGAATCGAGTCCATCAGCCGGTTCGGCCTCGACGAACTCGATGATGCCTTTACGGCCAAAGAGCGCGCCGATCCGGCCTATGTTCCGGTACGTGCGGTGCTCGACGATGCCGGGATGTTCGATGCCGAGTTCTTCGGCATGCATCCTCGCGAAGCCGCCTTGACCGATCCGCAACATCGTGTGTTTCTCGAATGCTGCTGGGAAGCATTCGAGGACGCCGGCCACGACCCGGCAGGCACAACCACCGGCGTCTTTGCCGGTTGCAGCATGCCCACGTACCTCCTTCAGAATGTCTGCGCCGATCGCGAAGCGGTCGAGGCCTTTGCCAGCGGGTATCAGGTCGATGACTACCAGCGGCTGCTGGGCTCGATCGGTGACGTGCTGGCTACACGAGTATCCTATAAGCTCGACCTGCGTGGTCCGAGCATGACCATACAGACGGCCTGTTCGACTTCGCTGGTGGCGGTCGCCCAGGCCTGTCAGGCGCTGTTGCTGCAGCAATGCGACATGGCCCTCGCGGGCGGCGTGTCGATCACCTTCCCCCAGCATCGGGGTTACCGGCATTGCGAGGGAGGCATGGTATCCGCCGACGGGCATTGCCGGCCCTTCGATGCTCGGTCCACCGGTACCGTGTTCGGCAGCGGCAGCGGGGTCGTGTTGCTCAAGCGGTTAGCCGACGCACTGGCGGATGGCGATCGCATCCATGCCGTCATCCGTGGCTTTGCCATCAACAATGACGGTGCCGTGAAGGCAGGCTTCACCGCCCCCAGCGTGGATGCGCAGGCCGCGGTGATCGCTACTGCACAGGCCATCGCCGGGATCGAGGCTTCCAGCATTGGCTATGTCGAGTGTCATGGAACGGCGACGCCGCTTGGCGACCCAATCGAGGTGGCAGCGCTGACGCGTGCATTTCGCCAAACAACCGAAGGCGTCGAGTTCTGCGCCATCGGCTCGGTCAAGGGCAATGTCGGCCACCTCGACGCTGCAGCCGGAGTGACCGGCCTGATCAAGGCGGTGCTCGCTGTCCGGGAAGGGTTTATTCCGCCAACATTGCATTTCCGATCGCCCAATCCACAGCTTGGGCTCGCAGGCAGTCCGTTCTTCGTGGCCGACCGACCGATGCCCTGGAGCGAGGCCAACCGGCCGAGGCGCGCCGGCATCAGCGCGCTCGGCGTCGGCGGCACCAACGTCCATGTCGTGATCGAGCAGGCGCCGACGCGGCCAGCCTCCCTGGCGCCATCAAGAGCGTGCGAGGTGCTGACGCTATCGGCGCGCAGTGAAGCAGCCCTCGGTCGTGTCCGAATGGTTCTTGCCGAACATCTGGTTGCCGATGCCGCAGCGGATCTGGCCGATGTCGCCGCAACACTGCGTCGACGTCGTGGCTTCGCCTATCGCTGCGCCGTCGTGGCCGGCAGCACCGACGAGGCGGCTACCCTGCTTGCCAAGGGATGGAAGCCCTCCGCATCGCAAGCGGTTGCGGAAGAAAAACCGCCCCCGGTCCTGTTCCTGTTCCCGGGCCAGGGTTCGCAATATGCCGGGATGGGAAGCGATCTGTATCGCGGCGAACCGGTTTTCCGCGATGCGATCGATCTCTGCTCCGACATCCTGCAGCCGTTGATCGGTCAGAGTCTGCGCACGCTGCTGTACGGCGGTGAAGCCGCGACGACGGCCGTTTTGTCACAGACCTGGTTGGCCCAGCCGGCCATCTTCTCGGTCTCCTACGCATTGGCGCAGCTATGGTCTTCATGGGGCATAAAGCCCGCGGCGATGATCGGCCATAGTATCGGCGAGTTCGTCGCGGCCTGTCTTGCGGGCGTATTCCGGCTCGAAGACGCCTTGTGCATCATCGCGGCCCGCGGGCGGTTGATGCAGTCGCTGCCGGGCGGAGTGATGCTCGCTGTTCGCCTGCCGGAGGCGGAGCTGCAACCCCTGCTTGGCGAGGATCTGGATCTGGCTGCAACCAACGGTCCCGCGCTGTGCGTGGTCGCGGGGGCTGCGGCGGCCATCGTGCTGCTGGAGCAGATGCTGCAGGCGCGCGGGACGATATGCCGCCGACTGCACACGTCGCACGCCTTCCATTCGGCGATGATGGATCCGATCCTGCAACCGCTAACCGACGTGGTGCAGTCGACGCGGCTTGGCTCGGCGGAAATCCCCTATCTGTCCTGCGTCAGCGGCGACTGGGTGACTGCGCAGGAGACATGTTCCCCGGATTACTGGGCGCGACATTGCCGGGCGCCGGTGCGGTTCGCAGACGCGCTCGACAGGCTCCTTGCCAGCCAGGATGGACCTTGCATACTGATCGAGGTGGGTGCCGGCCATGTCCTCGGCAGCCTCGCACGGGCTGCCGCGGCACGTTCTGGCGGTGCTGCGGTGACGGTGCTGGCCTCCCTGCCTGACGCCGCGCGCGACATCAGCGACCACCGGACCATGTCCGAAGCTGTCGGACATCTGTGGGTGGGAGGTGTGGCGCCGGACTGGCGGGCGTTGACAACCGCAGGTCGAGGCGTGACTTCGTTGCCGACTTACCCTTTCGAGCGATCGCTACACTGGATCGAGGCGCCCGGACCCGGCTCCACGCGTATCGCCACGGTAGCTGAAAAGGAAGTTCACGTCTTGACCCAGAGCCGCGACAACAAAACTCAGGCTGCAATTCTTTCGATACTGCATGACCTGTCCGGTTCTGACCTCTCGCAGGAAAATGCCGACACCAGTTTTCTCGAGCTCGGCTTCGACTCGCTGTTGCTGAGCCAGGTGGCACAGGATCTGCAAAAGCGTTTCGGGGTCAAGGTAAGCTTCCGTCAACTGCTAGGGGATTTATCCAGCGTAACAGCACTCGCGCAATTCATCGGCGAGAAGGTGCCGGACGATGTCGCCCCCACGCAAAAGGCGGTATCCGGACCGGATACGGGATCCATTGAACAGCTGATGCAGATGCAGCTGCAGACCATGCAGCAGGTCATGTTGGCGCAATTGGATGCCATGCGTCGCCATGGTTTTCTTGGGGCACCGGCACCGCAAGTGCCGGTCGCGGTTCCCATTCCGGCAAGCTCCAAGCCTGTTGAACTCGCCAGTCGTTTTCAGCGCTTCAGCAGCACGCACTCCGCCAGTCCAGGCGATGACGCCCTGAGCGAGCTACAACGCGAGTTCGTGGGCCGTCTTGTCGCGCGTCTGAATGTCCGGACGGCCGGTTCCAAGGCTATGACCCAGGCCCATCGTGCGGTACTCGCGGACCCTCGCGTTGCTTCCGGCTTTCGTCCGGAATGGAAGGAGATGGTCTATCCGGTTATCTGCGACCGCGCCGACGGCCCGCGTCTATGGGATATCGACGGGAACGAGTATATCGATCTGGTCAACGGCTTTGGCTTGACGGCGTTCGGCCACAGCCCGGATTTCGTGATCGAAGCGATACGCGAGCAGTTGCATCGAGGCTTTCCAATCGGACCGCAGTCGGATCTCGCTGGAAAAGTCGCATTATTGATCAGCGAGCTTACCGGCAATGAGCGGGTTACCTTCTGTTGCACCGGTTCCGAGGCGGTGATGGGTGCCCTGCGCCTCGCGCGTGCGGTCACCGGCCGTAAGCAGGTAGTCTCTTTTGCCGGCGCCTATCATGGCGGCTTCGACGAGGTGCTGGTGCGTGGTCTGCAGGTCAACGGCGCGCCGCGCTCGCTGCCTGCAGCGCCTGGCATCACGCCTGACGCGGTTTCCAACATGGCCATTCTTGAGTACGGCACTCCAGAATCCCTCGCCTGGATCCGGGCGCATTGTCACGAGCTTGCAGCCGTCCTGGTCGAGCCCGTGCAAAGTCGCCATCCGGCGCTGCAGCCGAAAGAGTTCCTGCATGAACTGCGCGCCATCACCCATGCGGCCGGCACGGCGCTGATTTTTGATGAAGTGGTGACCGGCTTCCGTCTGCACCCAGGTGGTGCACAAGCCCTGTTCGGCGTCCGCGCGGATCTGGCCACCTATGGCAAGGTGCTAGCCGGAGGCATGCCGATCGGGATTCTGGCTGGTCAGCCGAAATTCATGGATGCGCTGGACGGCGGCTTCTGGAGCTACGGTGATCCGTCTGCACCTGAGGTTCCCGTTACGGTGTTTGCGGGGACCTTTGTCCGTCATCCACTGGCGCTCGCCGCCGCCTGGGCGGTGCTGAAACACCTGAAGGCGGAGGGGCCCGCACTACAGATCCGCCTTGGTGAACGAACGGCGGCTCTTGTCGGCCGGCTCAACCTGTTCCTGGCCAGGCGTGGCATTCGCTGCCGGATCGAGCATTGCGGCAGCATGTTTCACTTCAGTCCCGCAGCCGAGGATCGAAGGGCAAGCCTCCTGTTCTACCTGCTTCGGGAGCGCGGCATCTATGTCCAGGAGAATTTTCCCCTTTTTCTTACGACGGCGCACCAGGATGCCGACATAGCCGCTATCGAACAGGCGTTTGAAAAAGCTATCGATGAACTCCAGGCGGTCGGCATCTTGCCTCCCGTCGCCGGTATCGTGACGCTCCCAAGTCAGACGATGGAGGTGAGGCTGACGGAGCCGCAGATCGAGATTTGGCTTTCGGCCCAGCTAGGCGATGAGACGTCATGCGCCTATAACGAGTCGCTCAGCCTGGAACTCGTCGGGCCGCTCGACAAGCCAGCCTTGCAGGGTGCTCTGGACGACCTTGTTGCACGCCATGACGCTCTGCGCGCGCGCATTCTTCCCGCCGGCGACATCATGACGATCTCCCCTCATGTGTTGATCCAGGTCGAGGAGAAAGAATGCGCCGACGCAGAAGGGCTTGCAGCAGTGCTGCGAGACGCCGCAAATACCCCGTTTGATCTGATGTCAGGTCCGCTGTTGCGGGCGGTGCTGGTCCGGCGTGCGGCGCAAGATCATGTTCTCGTGCTGACAAGCCATCACATCATCTGCGACGGATGGTCGACCAATCTCATGCTGGCTGAGTTAGGCGCACTCTATGACCAGCGTCATAAAGGTCATCCAGCGGCCCTGGTGCCATCGCTGTCCTTTGCCGCCCATGCCGTCGCCGAGCGCGCGGACAATGCGGTTACGGCGGCTGCTGCCGATGAGCAATATTGGATTAAGCGCTTCGCCACTCTGCCGGCATCCCTTGATCTACCCTCTGACCGGCCCCGTCCGGGATTGAAGACCTTCCGCGGATCCACACTGAGCGCAAATATCGACGCTGTGCTATACCGCAAGGTGCGGAGCACTGCTGCTCGTCTGGGCTGCACGCCTTTCGCAGCAATGCTGGCGATGTTCCAGCTGTTGCTAGGGCGGCTTGCGGACCAGCCGGAAGTGGTCATCGGAGTGCCGACGGCGGGTCAATCCCTGCTCGACGACGGAGCACTGGTCGGCCATTGCGTCAATTTCTTGCCAATCGCGGGGCGCTGGGAGAATACCACCACACTGGGACAGCATATGGTTTCGGTGCAGGCGACGTTGCTGGAGGCACGTGACCACCCGCGCTGCACCCTGGGGACATTGGTGCGAAGCCTCGGGTTGATCCGGAACCCAAACCGGCTTCCCTTGACCGATGTTCAATTCAACCTTGAGCGCATGGAAGAACCCAAAGGCTTCGGCGAACTCTCCGTGAAAGTCTCCGCGAACCCAAAGAGCTTCGTGAATTTTGATCTCTTTTTCAACTTGGTGGAAATTAAAGACGGCGTGAGGTTGGAGTGCGACTACAGCACCGAACTCTTCGACGAAGCAACGGTGCGGCGCTGGACCGGGCATTACAAGACATTGCTTGAGAACCTCGTCATGGATGCTGACGTGCCTGCCGTTGAAGTGCAATTGATGCATGAGCGCGAAAGACATGTTCTTCTGTCCATGCACAATGACACGGCGGCCGTCTTTCCGGCGGACCGCAGCTTCTATGACCTTTTTGCCGAGCAGGTCCAGCGTCGGCCGGACGCCGTTGCCGTCGAATGCGGTGAGCATCGCTGGAGCTACCGAGAGCTCGCCCGGCGCGTTGACGAAGTGGCTGCATCGTTGCGGGTGAGGGTTCTCAATCCCGATGCGCGTGTTGGCGTACTCATGGAGCGCTCGCCCGATCTGCTGGCGGCCTTTCTAGCGGTTGCAAAAGCAGGTTTTACCTACATACCGCTCGATCCGCACCACCCGGCGGCACGGCTACGGACAATCATCGAGCGATCGGATCTGTCGGCGCTGCTGACGGACGGGCTCGCTCCTGTGCCAGACAATTGCCCGGTGCGACTGATCGATATCAATGGCCGGCTTTATCCGGTCGCAGTCGGTGAAGCGGGCGTCTTGCCGCACGCACGCAGCCTGCTTGCCTACATCATCTATACCTCCGGCTCGACAGGAACGCCGAAGGGCGTTGCAGTCGGTCATCATGCGCTTACAAATTTGTTGGTCAGCATGGCGGACCGCCCTGGCTTGCGCGAGGATGACGCAATGCTCGCAATCACCACAGTCGCATTCGACATTGCTGCTCTCGAGCTATTCCTGCCTTTAATTGTAGGAGCAAAAGTCGTAATCGCGGTTCGCGACGAGGTGATGGATGGCGCAGCCCTGCTCGAACGCTTGAAGTCCCACCACGTCACGGTGCTACAAGCGACCCCGGCAACCTGGCTGCTGCTGTTGGAGGCCGGATTCCGTTCCCATCCAGGACTTAAGATGCTTTGTGGTGGGGAGGTGCTCCCACGTGAACTCGCGGACCGGCTACGCGAAGGCGGTGGCGCGTTGTGGAACATGTATGGACCGACCGAGACGACGATCTGGTCCTCGACTGGACTGGTCGGGACAGATTCCGGCCCGATCTCGATCGGTCTTCCGGTTGCCAACACCCGATACCATTTGCTCGACCGGAATGGCCGGTTGTCGTTGCCGGGCGCACGCGGCGAATTGCATATCGGTGGCGAAGGGTTGGCTGAATGTTATCCCGGCGAGCCGGACCAGACGGCGGCGCGGTTCGTGCCGGACCCTTTTCTGGCGAGAGGGCGCCTGTTCCGTACCGGCGATCTGGCGCGCCGCCTGCCGAATGGTGAAATTCATCTGCTTGGCCGGCTCGACAACCAGGTCAAGCTGCGCGGCCATCGCATCGAGCTCGGCGAAATCGAGACGGCATTACTCACCAAAGGCGGGATCGCAGCAGCGACGGTATTGCTCCGCAAGGACCCGCAATACCCAGCGCGACTGGTCGCATATTACGTCGAATTGCCAGACAAACCACGCCTGCCGGCAGAACTTAGCACCTCTCTTACCGAGATCCTCCCTAGCTATATGGTGCCGGGAGTTTTCGTACGGCTCGGTGCGATGCCACTTACTCCGAATGGCAAGGTCGATCGCGCGGCCCTTCCGGTGCCAGACGACCAAGCCCGGATTGGGTTTGGTGTCGTCCGGGTCCCATTGACTACGCCATTGCAGCAGCAAATGGGCGCAATCTGGCGGGAGGTTTTGGGCTTAGAAATAGTCGGTGCCGAGGATGATCTCCTTTCACTCGGAGCTGACTCCATCCACATTTTCCAGATCGCGGCACGTGCAAGCCGGGGCGGTATCACTGCGCCGGCGAAGGATATTCTGCGACATCGCACGATTGCCGGTCTTGCCGCATTTCTGGAGGGGGAGAAGCTTAAGCCCATGGCAGATAAGGCACTGGCTGTCCCAAAGCTCAGCCAGTTCCGGCGCATTGAATATCAACGGTAAAGGGAAGGGCGCCACATGCTGACGAACCTGGCGACCGAGAAGGAAGCTGCCTCGACGACGACGAGCGTGATCTTTCCGTGCACCGTTGCGCAGCGCCGGAACTGGACGCTCGATCGGGCACGTTCCGGTGATCCGACGCTCAACATCGCGGCACGCTGGCGGTTGGAAGGTTTTATCAGCCCCTCCTTGCTGGAGCGGTCTTTGCAGATGGTTGTCAGTCGTCATGAGACGTTGCGGACTGCTTTTGTCGAGCGGAAAGGTGTTCCGGTACAGGTCGTAATGGCTTCGGCGCCGTTCAGCTTGCCGCTAATTGATCTGACGGGGTTTTCCGAAACTGAGCGTCTTGTCGTCGCTGCAGACAAAGCGCGGAATGAGGCCCGCCGTCCTTTTGACCTCGCATGTCCGCCGTTGTTGCGCGCCACCCTGGTCCGGTTGGGGCCGATGCTCTGCGAGTTGCTGGTGACCACCCATCATCTGGTAGGTGATTGCTGGTCAAACGGCATTCTGGCTCAGGAAATGGCTGATATCTATGAAGCGCTTTGTCGTGGGACAACGCCGTCGCTACCGGTGCTGGAGATGCAGTACGGAGACTACGCGCGCTGGCAGAAGGCTTGGCTTGATCAAGGTGGCGCCGATCGGGCGGAAGCCTATTGGAACCGGCAGCTTGCCAATCTTCCGCGCTTCCACGTACCGATCGATCACGAGGCGCCGGCACAATCGGCGGGCCTGGGCGACATCATGGGCATGCCTGTTCCACGGGCCTTGTCGGACGCGGCGCAGGGGCTTGCCCAAGCGCGTGGCGCCACGTTCTTCATGCTTGGCGTAGCAACCATGGCGGCTCTGTTGCATTGTTGGACCGGCGCAACCGAGGTGGTGTTCGGCACGCAGGTCGCGGGTCGTGACGAATTAGAGCTCGAGGCTCTGGTCGGGCATTTCGTCAATACGGTCGTCTTGCGCATCAAGATGGCGCCGATGTCGAGCTTTGCGTCCCTGCTGGACAATGTGCGGGAGGTTGTAGGCGATGCCCTGGAGCATGCAGCAGCGCCGATTGAAAACTTGCTGGGGAATTTAATCTCCGACGGCGGAATAGTGGAACGTCGCTTCCCTGCCGTAGCTGTCAATTTCCTAATCCAGCGTGCTTTCACAAAAGACTCTGCACACGGCAGTTTTGTCTTAAAAGGCGTACCCAATGTTTCTCCGGGTGCGCGACATGACCTTAACTTGTTTCTGGTCGAACGTCCGGACGGCTGGCGCGCATCCTGTGAATTCGACCCAGAGTTGCTGGAGCGGCCCCGGATCGACTGGTTATTGCACTCCTTCCTGCGTATTCTTGAGATTGCATCGCTTGATCCTTCCTGTCAGATCGGGTCGTTCGCCTTGTCTTGCGAGCCCATTAAGTCCGACAAGCCGCTAGACACGGAGGCAACGCTTGCGTTTCTATGGGGGAGAGTGCTGCATCAGAACGCGGTTCCGCACGATGCCAACTTCTTCACTCTGGGCGGAGACTCCGTTCGCGCCGTGCAGATGCTCGCATTGACCAAACAAACATTTGGCCGCAGCGTGAGCCTCGGTCAGTTGTTCAGGGCGCCGACGGTAGCTGCCATGGCAGCGTTGCTACGCGACGATGTGGAGGCGTCGCCTTCTGGCGTCGTCTGGGTGCAGCCAGATGGGCACAAACCTCCGATCTTTGCGATCAACAATACCGGAATTTTTCACGCGCTGGCACAACATCTCGGTCCGGAACAACCCTTCGCCGCCGTGCAGGCGCTGGATCCGGATGTCTCGCCTTCGCTGCATCCAGCCAAATTTCAGGATATCGCCGGGCGCTATCTCGAGGTTATTCGCAACGTTCGGCCGCATGGCCCGTATTGCCTGATCGGACTCTGTGCTGCCGGCAAGGTTGCCTTTGAGGTAGCGCGCCAACTAGCTGCTGCTGGGGAGGAAGTTCGTTTCCTTGCGGTCGTGGACAGTTGGGCGCCCGGACATTTCCAGAAAATGGCTGCTTTGCGGAGAATCCGCGCGCGTACCAGCCTGCGCATGATCCGCCTGGGCCGGCAGATACAGCGCATCCGGGAGGGAACACTCTCGCTACGAGGCTTCATAGCTAATCGGGCCGCCGTACGCGGTGTCCGCAACGCGATATTTGCGTGGCTCCGACACACAGGTCGGCGCGATGACGTGCCGCCCGGCGTGCAGAATAATCTCTTCGTTAATTTTCTGGACAATGCTGCACGACGCTATGTGCCTCGGCCCTATCCCGGCAATATGCTGGTCCTCTACGGTCCGGAACAGCCCCGCGGGCGGGGGCTTGATCCAAGCTTCGGCTGGGAAGCGTTGGTTGCGGGGGATGTCAACTTAGTCCCGGTGCCCGCCGATAAGCGCACAGCGTTCGTGGACCATCATCAGGGGCTGTTCCAGGATCCCGGCGCGCGTGTCATGGCCGATGCCATCAAGCTCGCCCTTTCAGTCAACTCCCGAGGATGATCTCCTTGAGCAGGATGTGCCACCCGAGCGCGCGCGCAGCCACTGCACCGACATGTCCGTCAGCCGGGACCAGGGAGGCTATCTGCCATTGGGCGGCTTCTTCCGGAGCGCCGGGCGCCGTTATCAGGCGGACAGGCTCATCCGGACCGACTGAGACCTCGAAACTATCTAGCGGAAGGGTCAGCCCGAGGCCGATGGCTTTCATGTAGGCTTCCTTGCGCGTCCAGACGTCGAATACGTAGGCTGCCGGCAAGGATCTCAAAGCGTTCTGCTCCCGCGGAGCGAACATGGATACCACGCCGGCAAGGTCCGCCGGACGCAGCATCTCGATGTCGAGTCCGACCTCGAAGCTTGCCGAGACGGCCACCGCGGCCACGTCGTGCGAGTGGCTCAAGTTAAAATACAAGGGCGGCGTGTCGCCTGCGATGCGCGGCTTGCCGTTTTCGTCCGCGGCGAACTCGATCGCGTCCGCGGCAATGTCGAGGAGACCACTCAGCACGAGCCGGAGCCCGGCATGGGCCGAGATGAAACGAAGGCGGTCACGCTTGAAGACGAAACGTGCGGCACGCGCACGCTCCGCGTCTGATAGCGTCTGACCATAGGCGGGGGGAATGATGGACGGGCAGCGCCAGACCGAGACCTGAACTTCATCGGTTGGCAGCAAAAGCATGTCCAACTCCTGTCCGGCACGGCCGGATCTATTGCAAGGTCCGCAGGCTTGCCGCGAACTGCCTGAGGTCAATCCGCATCAGTCGCAGGACTAGCAGGTAGCTCGTTGTACCTGCCAGTCCCGCGAATGCTATTACAGCAAGGTCGAAATCCTTGACCACGGACAGGCGCGTGACAAGGTGGACGACGAAGGCGGCCGGAACGACGGCAACCAGACAGCGCAAGGCAAAATCGAACGTGTGCCCGACGGGCACTTCCGGCCGGTCCCAGACCAGCACGCCGAGAACTGTCAGCTCGTCCAGAAGCGTGCCGAGTGCGGCGCCTTCCGGTCCGAGTATGGGGATCAGGATTAGGTTGAACAGGATCCCGGCAGCGGCACCGCAGGCCACCACGCGCAGGAATGCCTTCTGGCGGCCGACCGCCACTAATGGGGTGCCGAAGCCAATCGTTAAAGCGACCACCATTGCGTTGACCAGAAGCAGCCTCGCCGATCTCGACGCCGGCAGATAGGTTGGACCGAACAACAGAACAAGTATCTGCGGGATCAGCAGCATTCCGAATATGGTGACCGGCACGGCGCAGACAATGATGGTCTGCATGTAGATCTCGATCGACCTCATGCGTTCGGTTGGGCGTGCCGTCAGGTTGGCGATTCTCGGGAGGAACAATGTCGAGATAAGGTTGGGAATCACAACGGCAAAATTAAACAGTCTCCAGCCGGCGCTGAACAGGCCGACATCGTTTTCATTGCGCAGCAGGCCGAGCAGAACGATGTGGATGTTGTAGGTAATGGTAATCATCAGCACCGACCAGAAATAGGCCATCGACGTGTGAGCCGTCCGCCAGTCGTCGGATTGTGGCAGATGTAGGCGTGGCGGCCCGAAGTCGCGTGTATAGCGGATAAGGATCGGCACGTTGGTCAGGATTACGGTTGCTGCCGACACGCAGGCCGCCACCACGAGATCTCCCGGGGAATGAACCAGCCAGAGGATGCCGCTCATGTTGATAAGGCTGCCTAGGAATTCGCGCGTTGCCACCACCCGCATCTGCTGCAGACCCTGATAAACGCAGTTGAGGGCGATCGCCGAGCTGAACAAGCCAATACCCTGGACCAGGATGACCAGACGTCCAAAGGCGGGCAGCTTGAGCAGGAACAGGCTTGCGATCAGCAGGACCGCGACGATCGTTCCAATCAACAGCCGCATGCTAACCATGCTGTCCACCAGGCGCCGCAACCCGGTTGCATCACGGGCAATCTCGCGCGTGACGAAGGTCTCGTAGCCGAGATTAACCACGATGAGAAAGTAGGCGACATAAGATACGGCAAAACTATTGATGCCGAAATTGGTGGCACCCAGAGCATGCGCCAGGCGGCTTGTCCCGATTAGGTTCATGCACAGCACCATGGCCCGTGCCATACCAAGATAGGCGATACCGGACAGCAACGAGTCGGATCTGCGCACGCTCATCCGTGGCGTCCGGGCATCGCCCGTAACATCGACAAGGCGGCTCCGCGCAACCAGCCGGGCACGGATCGAGCCACGGATCCTTCCGGCCAATAGGAAATTCGCCGCTCCTTGTAGGCGGGGCCGAGCCGCTTCAAGAGCGCATGCGGCCTGAAATCGATCGGGCCAGCCATCTCTTCGACGAGGTTATGCTGCTCGTCGCCGGAGTGAGCAAAAGCGCCGAACACCGTCGCTTCGGACGCCTCGGGACGGCTGACGAAGATCTGCACGATCTCCACGGCTACCTGGGCAAGCTCAGGCACATGCTTGTCAATCTCGATGCGGGCGAGTTGCAGGTTGCGAACCACTTCACGGCAGAAGGCGACCACGGCCTCCTGCTGGACAGCCAATCCCCAAGCCGCCGCTTCCGGATTCGCATCCGAAGCCAGGACGGGAACCGCGGTTCCGTTGCTCGTTCGCTCATAACGCTTTACGGTGCCGTGCTGGGCAGCACAGAAGATCTCGAACAGCGAGCCGCGTGCCGTCCAGGAAAAGCCCGTGCCGCAAATCGTGCTGAAGCTGGAGAGGCTGCCGGCATCCGTCGGAGGACGATCGAGATCAATGTAGAAGCCGTGTAACCGTGCGGCATAATCCGGATCGACCGTGGACAGTGCGCGGCACAGCGACCGTTGCAACCGTCCCCTCCAACCAATGTCAACGACTCCGACCTGGCCCGGTTCCAGCAGCTTCTGGTCCGTCATATAGTCCAGGCACAATTCTCGACGTCGGGCGGCGCGGCCGAGGATTAGTGTTTGTACTGGTTCATGATCCAAAGCGTCATGCATCGCCTGGATGTCGGCCGGCGTCATCGGAACACGAGGATAGAGCCGTCGCAAGGGCGACTTCGGGGGCAGCACGTCGATGAACTCCCGGCTCCCGATGTCAAGCCGCCCGAGCAGATAGTCGAGGTTGTTCTGCGCCGCGTTGTCGAGGATCCACTCACGCTCAGGAGCACCAAGCTCGGTCACGCCTGGAAGGTGCAGGCTTTGACGCGAGACATAGAGATAGCGGCAGGCAATTGGCTCAGCGACGCCATGCTGCAACGCCTGCGCGACCTGAAGCAGGATCTCTCCATCCCGGGAAAAGAAATAGAGCGTCCGGATGCCGCGCTGCCTGGCTTGCTGAAGCGTCCAGGTCATGAAGCTGAACAGCAGCGGGCCGGTGACATTGCTGGAGAGGTCCCAGACAGCCTGCTCATGGCTGTTTCCCAGGGAGCGTCCAAGACGGGTCGCCCTGGCGCTGCCTGCTAGGATCGAGCCCAAGAGCCCGGACGAGTGCAGGCTGTCGAAGAGCCGGCGCTCGAAACGGCTGGATCTACCGGCAAGATAGGGTGCTGCCGTAAGACCTGCCCGACGCGCCTGCCGATAATCGGAATGGAGGTTGTCGCCGACATGCAGGGTGTTGCCGGTGGCACGGTCGGCATGGGAAAGGGCAAAGCGAAACAGGGCGCCGCTGCGTTTGGTATTGCCTGATCTGGAGGAGGCGTGGACGGCATTCCTGTCAAGCGATAATCCTGCCTGCTCCAGCAAACCGGCCAGGTCGGTATCGGGCAGAGGAGTGTCTGAAAGCACGATGGTAGCTCGCCCGTCTGCCGCGAACGCATTGGCGACGTTGATCATGGCAATAATCGGGCGGCTGCAGGAGCGTTCAACGGAAATCTCTATTTCGTACGCAGCGGCCTTGTGGTCGGCCGAAAGGCTGCCCTCGAGTACAAGCCGATCATAAATCTCGGCCAGCCGGACTTCGCTAGGGGAGGCTGCGTGCGCCAACTCATTCTCGACACGATGCCGCCGATCACGCCACGCGGCTGGATCGATATCGATGATGGCGCGCTCGCGCAGCAGGATGCCGCAGAGCGCGAAGATATCGATCGGGCGAAACAGGGTACGAGTAATCAGGGTATCGAACGCATCGATCGTCAGCAGGCGTGTAGCCGCAAGCCTGGGGTCGGCCGGTATGTTGATTGGGCGAAGACCACCCAGCCGTAACAGGACGGCATGGAATTCTCCCCGGTTCATTGCGGACCCGCTACGACGCCGCCTAATGCGCGAGCGGCGGCATCCCAACTCAATGTGGCGGCACGGGTCAGGCCCCGAGCACGCATCGTGCCGGCCAATCCCTCCTCATCGAGCAGTCGCTCGATCGTCTTGACGATGGCCCCCTGGTCACCGCCGTCGAAATACAACGCGCTGTCGCGGCAAATTTCCTCGGTTGCGCCGCCTCGCGTGGCCATAACGGGACAGCCGCATGCCATCGCCTCGACCGGCGGCAGGCCGAAACCCTCATAACGCGACGGGAACAGCAGGCATGCAGCATTCTCATAGAGCATGCGCAGTTCGGCGTCGCTGACACGTCCGAGACGGTGTTCGGCAAAACGGATGCCAGCGATATCCTGGAACACTTCACGGTCACAAGCGCCGGCCACGGCGATCACGATGCCGCGCCGTGCCAGTGCATTGGCGGCTTCTCTCAAAGCACCGAGGTTCTTGTGTGCGACGCGATTGCCGACGACCAGGGCGAATTTCCCACGTTGCAGGTCATGTCGCTCCAGGGTTGTCGGATCGGCCGGGACGCGCAGGATATGCTCTGCCCCTTCGTACATCACGCTGATCCGGGCGGGATCAAGATCTAGGCATGCTGCGATACGGCTGCGGGAAAATTGCGAGACGGTGACAATCCTTGCGCCGGTCCTCGCAAGCCCGCGCTGCAGGGTCTTGTACCAGGCTCTGAAGCTGCGTGAATAGGATGACGGCGTGTCGAACACGCCGGCATCGTGGATGACCACGATCTGATGACCCCGTGACAGAAGCGGTGCCGTGTTGCCCAGGCTGATGAGGGTCCCGCCACGAGCAGCGGAGGATAATTCCGTCTGCTCCCAGACCTGACCGCGAGTGCGTCCAACTTCGTGCAGGCACAGCTTCGAGTAGGCCGTTGCGGCGTATGTTGCCGACGTCTCTGCCGTAGCGCGAGGGGCGAGCAGCGTCGTTTGTGGCCAAGCGCCCTGCACCATGAGATTGTCGATCGCAATCGTAATCTCCGCGGCAAAGCGCTGGACACCCGTCATGGTCTGTGTGAGGAACCGACCGTTAAGGAAGATCTTTGCCGCCATCAATTCAGCCTCGTGTTCATGGCCTCGGGCATCCGGACCGTAAATGCGGCGACACGGTAGAAATCGGTATCGATAGACATGCGCGCCGCTCCGCCAACCACACAGCCGAGTTGGAGGAAGAATCCCAGAGAACCGATAGTAGGTGCAGACAGCAAAGCGGCGGCGAACTGCCCGCATAGCGCAGCCGAGAACCCATCGACCAGGCTTTGCGCTGGATGTCCGTACGTCGCGGCCTTTGCCCGAGCAGAAAGCCTGGCGACGCGCACGAACATCCAGAAGACCATTGCTATTCCGAACAGGCCGGCATTAGCAAGCAGTCCGGGGACGAGACTGGAGGTTCGGAAGCTGCCCCATCCAACTCCGAGCCCATAGGTCGGAATGATGCTTGCCAGGGCGTCGGCGTCAAGACCGGTCCGTTCGGAATAAGAATCGCTGTCGCCCTTGGTGAGGGTTGCGTTGATCACTTCGCCGACGGAATGCAGGAGCGCCGGCTTCATGAGGAAGACCGGGCCCAGAAGCAGGCTGCCGCCGAGCATCAGCATGGCGGCGTTCCTGATCAGGCGTATGCTCGTCGTGCGGGTGGTGCGCAGCATTGCCAGCAGAAGCATCGCAGGCAGGCCGATCGCAAGCACGAGCATGCCGGTCGTGGATGTGGAAAGAAGCATCGCCAGGATCGCCAGCGGTAGCAACACGTTGATCCACATCATGCGGCGGCCCTTAGCTGTCAACCACAGGCAGCAGAAGCAAAGGCCGGAGAGGTAGAAGGCGAGCCCGGCTGGTTCCGAGAACGGTCCCTGTATGCGAGGCACCGAGCCCAGATTCTGTTTGACGATGGCCCAGCCCGGATTGGAATAGAAAAGCTCGTCAGGGAAAGGAAGCCCGGCGACGCGGGCGGCAAACTGCCAGAAGGCGATGCCGACGGCAATATAGCCGCCGAGCAGATAGGCACCGAGAATTTTATCATACGGCACTGACCTGCGCGTTACCAGCAACGCGGTGGTTATGGCCATCAGGACATTCATGGCGAGATAGAGCGGCTGCGTGATGTTGCCCGAGTTGAAGGCAAGGGGCACCAGGCTTGGCTGCAGCGCATCGGGCTTTTGTGGCCACACCATGATCCGCCCGGCGAACAGGCTTGGCAGCATGACCTCGGAGATCAGCGCATACCCAAGCAGTGCGGCGAGCGGGATCATTGCTCGAAGCACCGGCGCTTCCGCCGGGTATCGCATTCCCAATGCATATTGCAGCATGACGAAGGCGATGAACAGGAGGCCGGGCACCATGGCGGGGGGCAGACCGAAACCACCTCCGATCACCAGGGCGGCACCTGCCTCGAACACGCCAGCGACAAAAGCAAGTTGCAGTAGCCGTATCGGCTTGGCTGTCCAGAACAAGCTGAGCGGCAGCAGCAGGATTCCCAGGATGGTGATATGCATCCGGGGAAATCAGCTCGCTGCGGGACGATAATCGTCGTAGCGATCAAAGGCATAGGACATGCGTCCGCTCGACAAGGAAGCTGCACGCATGTCAACGCGGGTCATGACGGTCCCCATGATCTGGGCCTGACTGTCGCGCAACAGCCTTACTGCATCCTGGGCCGCGGCCCGGGAGGTCTTCTCCCAACGCACCACCATCAGGGTGGCATCCGCATGACGTGCCAGGATGAGCGCATCGGCTACCGGCAGCACAGGCGGCGTATCAAGGATGACGAGGTCATAGGTCTCGCGCGCCGTGAGGAGCAGCTGGCTCATCCGGTGCGAGGCAAGTAGTTCCTGCGTGTCACCTATCCTGATGCCTGCTGTGATCACATGCAAACGCGCCTGCGGCTCGCGCACAACATCCTGGATCTGGCCCAGCATCGTCCCAGAGAGGATCTCGAAGAGACCGGGTCCCGGTTTGAGGCCAAATTCCTTCGCGATGGACGGGCAGCATAGGTCGCATTCAAGCAATAGCACCCGCCAGCCAGCGGCAGCCATATTCCGGGCCAATCCGGCGGCGAACATCGACTTGCCCTCCTTCGGCAGGGCGGAGGTCACCATCACCAACCTGGGACGTTGCTCGCCCATGACACGCATTTGGCCACGCAAACGGTCCAGGGACGCAGAGAAACTCGTCAAGGCACGCGTCCTTGGGGAGCGGCTGAAGGGTCGCGGCGTTACGTTCGGAAGCAGCCCGATCAGTGGCAGGCCGAGGCCATCCTCAAGCTGCTCCGGCAGGCTGAAGCCGCTGCGCATGCGCTCGACGGCGCATGCCAATCCGACGCCCAGGACCAGCGACAAAAGGGCGGAGACGGCGAGCAGTCGTCCACTTTGTGGCGCTGATGGGCTAAGTGGCGGTCGTGCGCTTGCCACCAGGGACGCGTCCGGCTCTTGGATGCCGGCCACGTTCGCCAGCTGCGTCGCGCGGGTCAGGAAGCTCTCGTAGATGTTGCGCGTCGCGCGCGCATTGGTTTGCAACGCCTGCAGTCCGACTTCGGCGGAACTCTCGGCGCTGACGGCGCCCCTCAAGCGTTCCATCTGCTTCTGCAGCGCTTCTTCCTGAGCGCGTGCAGCCTTGGCCTCTACGGCGATGCTGCTCGCCACGTTGGACATCTCACGCTCGGTGCGACGTTGCAGTTTCTGGATCTGCGCCCTGGTCGCCGCCAGCTCGGGATTGCGATCACCCTGGCTGGTGGCGAGCTCCGCCTCGTGTCCGATCGCTATGGCCGTCTCGGCGAGAAGCTGGCCCACGACGGGGGAAACGATAACGGCGGGGAGGGTGTTGATCGATGCAGGTCCATGCAGTGCCAGCTGGGCCTGTGCCAGCTCGCCCTCTTTGAGCGTCCGCTCGCGGGACACCGCGACCAGCTCGCCGCTGAGTTCGTCGAGCTGTTGACGGTTGATGGTTGCGGCACGCGTGCCGCCATCGTTGGGAAGTTCCTCGTCCAGGCCATGTTGCTGGCGGTAGCGCGCAACGGCAAGATCGTCTGCGCGAACCTGTTGGGCGAGGGTGACCAACTGCTCCTGGAACCAATCATGTGCCCGCTGCATCGCGGCAAATTTTTCTTGTCGCTTGAAGTTGAGAAACTGCCGAGCAACCTCATTGGCAATTTGCGCACTCAGTTCCGGATCCAGCGTGGTGACAGCGACCGTCAGCACGCTAGAATGGGTTTCGTTGGCAAAGCTGATCTTGTCGACGAGCATCGCCGCGGCGCTCTGGATGGCCTCCTCATGGGTTGGCGTCGGCTCAGGTGCAGCCGGAAGCAGGCCAATTCTGCCCAGCATGGCTTTAGCCCGAGTGAGCAGAATGGACATCAGCCCCTGCTTGTGTACTGCGAATTCAGGCTTCTTGGTGAGTTGCAGCCCCTCCACAACGCCCACCGCGAGCGCCGGTGAGCCGAGTATATCGATCTGTGTCCGGACCAAGCTGCTGACATCACCAGAATCTGGGGAAATGGCCTGAAGGTCGCTGACCTGAGTGCGTTGCGGCTCAATAACGATCGAGGCCTCGGCGGTATAGCGCCTGTCCATCGTCATTAGAACCGCTGCAGAGCCGCCGACGCCAATCAGGAAGGTGAGCAGCACGATCCACAGGTTGCGCCGAAGGATCGAGGTCATCCGTCCCAGCGGCACGGCTAGCGGTTCGAGCCCGCTTGCGCCCTCGTCGGTCCCGAAGGAGCCAGACCGGAAAGGATCACGCTGGGCGACCGGCACTCCTGATCGCGGCGCTATCGGGTTCTGCATCACACATCCAGCACTTGCCTGGTCAACATGGATCATAAATGTTGACGAAAGGTGTACAGGCGTCGATGCCCTTGCGGATCATTCGTGGGTTGACGCCGGACTGCCTTGAGGGAGATTACGACAATGCGTTGCAGGATTTCGGTCGGCATACCAACGGTTGGCCGCGCGCCCATCCTGTGCGACACATTGCGCGAATTGAAACGTCAGCTGCGTGGACCGGACCAGGTGATCGTGTGCGGCAGCAATGCTTCGGATCTCGAGGGAGCCGCGGACGCGTATCCCGGTTTAATACTGCTGACGAGCCAAGCCGGGCTTCCGCGCCAACGTAATGCGGTGATCGAGGCGGCTGTCGATGCCGATATCGTCCTGTTTCTTGACGATGACTTTCTGCCCGACGCGGCCTACCTGGGTGTGATCGAGCAATACATGTCGAGCCATCCGCGGGTCGTGGTCGCTACGGGTCGGGTACTCGCCGATGGGATTGGTGGCCCCGGCCTGTCTGCGGCAGAAGGCAGAACGGTCTTGAAGGACGCGAAATTTATGAGCAATGGCGCGAGAGCGGTCTTCGCGGGATACGGGTGCAACATGGCGGTCCGGTTGGAGCCGATGCGCAGGCATGGTCTTCGCTTCGACGAACGTCTGCCGCTTTATGGTTGGCAGGAGGATGTCGACCTGTCGCGTCGTCTCGCCGCTTTTGGTGACGTGGTTCAGCTTGACGCTGCCTGTGGCGTGCATCTTGGCGTCAAGCGCGGCCGCGGATCCGGAGTGCGGCTCGGCTACTCCCAGGTCGCGAACCCGCTCTATCTGGCTAGCAAGCGTTGCGGTTACCCGATCGGGCGGGCGGCAGGACATATCCTGCGAAACATGGCGATGAACGTAGTCCGTGCTTTGCGGCCAGAGCCCTACGTAGATCGGCGTGGGCGCCTCCTGGGCAATGTACTGGCTTGGCGGGACCTGGCGAGCGGGCGCATGGCACCGGAACGTATACTGGAGCTATAGTAGTCTGGTTGTGAGACCTCCTTGGCAGCTGTAGCGATGAGGCGAGCCTTGGTGATGTCGCAAGGA
>CAXTCT010000003.1:0-24648 GCA_964242565.1 uncultured Acetobacteraceae bacterium
ATGCTGATCGCGGCCGGCGGCTTCGGCCTGTGCGGCATCCCCGAGCGGCTGATCGACGCCCTGGAGCGGGCCGGCACGACCGGCTTGCGGATTGCGTCCAACAATGCCGGCATCGACGGCGTCGGGCTTGGCAAGCTGCTGCGCTCGCGGCAGGTCGCCCGGATGATCAGCTCCTATGTCGGCGAGAACAAGGAGTTCGAGCGCCAGTACCTGACCGGCGAGATCGAGGTCGAGTTCTGCCCGCAGGGCACGCTGGCCGAGCGCATGCGCGCCGGCGGCGCCGGCATTCCGGGGTTCTACACCAAAACCGGGGTCGGCACTCTGGTCGCCGAAGGCAAGGACCACAAGGAGTTCGACGGCGAGACCTTCATCCTGGAGCGCGGCATCGTCGCCGACCTCGCCATCATCAAGGCGTGGAAGGCCGACACCGCCGGCAACCTGGTGTTCCGCAAGACCGCGCGCAACTTCAACGTGCCGGCCGGGATGTGCGGCCGCGTCACGGTGGCCGAGGTCGAGGAGGTCGTCCCGGCCGGCGCGCTTGACCCCGATGGGATCCACCTGCCCGCGGTGTTCGTGCAGCGTATCCTGTGCGGTGCGCCCTACGACAAGCGGATCGAGGTCCGCACCACCCGGACGAGGGAAACCGCCTGATGCCCTGGACGCGCAACGAGATGGCCGCCCGCGCCGCGCGCGAGCTGCGCGACGGATACACGGTGAATCTGGGCATCGGCATCCCGACCCTGGTCGCCAACAACATCCCCCCCGGCGTTTCGGTCACGCTGCAAAGCGAGAACGGCATGCTGGGCATCGGGCCGTTCCCCTACGAGGACGAGGTCGACGCGGACCTGATCAACGCCGGCAAGCAGACGATCAGCGAGCTTGCCTCCTCGTCCTACTTCTCGTCCGCGGATAGTTTCGCCATGATCCGCGGCGGCCACATCGACCTCACCGTGCTGGGTGCGATGGAGGTGTCGGAGCGTGGCGACATCGCGAACTGGATGATCCCCGGCAAGATGGTCAAGGGCATGGGGGGCGCCATGGACCTGGTCGCCGGCGTCAAAAGGGTGATCGTCGCGATGGAGCACACGTCCAAGAGCGGCGAGCCGAAATTCATCCCGGCCTGCACGCTGCCGCTGACCGGGTTGAATGTGGTCGACATGATCGTCACCGACCTGTGCATGTTCCGACGCGACGACCACGCAAGCCCGTTCCGACTCGTCGAGGTGGCACCTGGCAGCAGCGCCGACGAGGTCAAGGCAAGAACCACCGCGCACTACGTCACGTAGCGAGTTCCTGATGTTCGGGGCCGGGATCAGGGCTGTTGGCTGCGATGCGGTCAGTTCGCGACGGCTTCAGGCTCCGGCTCGAAGATCTCCGCGAGGGCCGGCTCCGCAAGGCCGCTGCGCGTACCCCAGGCACAGAACAGCAGAGCCAGCACCGCAACGGCGAGCATGTCCCAGCCATAGGGGATCCAGTTTTGGCCGCCGAACTGCTTGCTGCCGCTCCATGACAGCCCCGCCATGAGCGCAAGGTAGAAGACAAGCCAAAAGGCCGCCCGCAATTCCTGGCGGAGGATGGTCCAGGACGTGCTCCGTCGATACCAGCCATAGATAGGCAGACCGGCCGCGAGCAGAAGGATGATCTCGCCGGTCAGCGGCCAGCGTGCCCAATAAAGCAGCTCCGACGCAAACACGAAGCTGAGGGGCGCGATGATTGTCATTCCAGGCAGCCGGACCGGACGGCGAAGTTCCGGAGCGCGAGCCCGGAGCGTGAGAGCCGCGACAGGTATCATGAGGTAGGTGATTACGATCGAGACCGAGATGACCGCCATCAGCGGCCCCCAGCCACGAAAGAAATACAGGAAAAGAAATGCAACGATGAGATTGAGCCACATTGCCGGTCGCGGCACCCCATGTCGCCGGTCGACCTGGCCCAACACGGACGGCGCCGTGCCATTACGCTGCATCCCCAAGATCATGCGGGCCGCAACCGCAGTGTAGGTGATTCCCGTCCCGCTGGGGCTGACGAAGGCGTCGAAATACAGCAGCACAGCGAGCCAGCCGAGTCCGAAGATCATTGCCAGCTGCGCAAATGGCGAGGAGAATTGCAGACCGCCCCATCCAACAGCCTGCAGCCGGGATGGCTCGATTGCGCCGATAAACGCAACCTGTAACAGCAGGTAGACACCGACTGCAATCAACACGGACCCGATCACCGCGAAAGGGATGCTGCGATCTGGATCGCGCGCTTCGCCGGCAAGGCTGAGCGGATTCTGAAACCCGTTGAACGCGAACACGATTCCCGAAGTCGCCACCGCTGTCAGCACTCCAGCACCTCCGAAGGGCAGGAAGCCACCGGTGCCGGTGACATGTCCGGCGACGTTGCCGGAATGGAATGCCACCGAGATCAAGGCAATACCGGCAATGGTCGGTACGACCAGCTTGAATATCGTGATCATGGCGTTGGAATGCGCGAAAACCGCAACGCTCCAGTAACTCACGAGGAAGTAGCCGACGACAAGGCCACCCGCCAGCAGAAGCGCCAAGGGCGACAACTCCCCGCCGCGATAGAGCGCCTGCGCCCATGGGTAGGGCCAGGAACTCATATACTGGATCGAGGCTTCCGCTTCGACCGCGATCGTGCTGACCACAGAGAGCCAATTTGCCCAGGCCGCCAGGAATCCGACCAGTCCTCCATGCGTCACGCGCGCGTAGCGGACCATTCCGCCCGAAACCGGGAACATGCCCCCGAGTTCCGCCGAGACGGAAGCAACCACGAGCACCACGGCAGCCCCGATGATCCAGGCGAGGATTGCTCCCGGGCCGGCTATCGCAGCGGCACGCGCCGCGCCGAACAGCCAGCCCGACCCGATGATCGAGCCAAGACCGGTAAACAAGAGAGGCCATGCCCCGATTTCCCGGCCGACCAATTTGGGCATATGGCATTCACCTTCTTCTGGCGGACAGGAGTGGAACTGGAATGCGTCCTACGGCCAGGGCGGATGAGTCAATCTTGAAACCGCTGTCGGTGAGCCATTTGTCGGTCAAGGCGCGTGGGCTCGACTTTCGCCATTGACGCGGCATGGCAGGCTGCGCCGATCAGGACCTGATGACTGATCGGGGCATTTCGACCAGCGTGGGGCCTTTTCTGGAGATGTCGAAACCTGGCCGCCGACCTTCAGGCAAAAGAAAGGGCGGGCAGGTGCCGCGCCGGCCAGCCCGGCCATGGTGCCAGGAACCTGGACCTCGTTGCGTCGTTCGGCTTGGCAGAAGGAGAGCCTAGCCATGAGCACCAGCAGCAAGATCCCGGCATCCGACCGGTCCGGTGGCGGTCCCGGCAGCAGTCACGCCAACGCCGACAAACCCCATGATGCCGACGTCGCCGGCGCGCACCACCAGCATACCAAAGTCGAAAAGAAACACCCGAGTGAGGCCAACAGAAGCACGGGCGGTGGCAACAAGCACGAGAAGCGCCATCCGGGCTGATCTGGCCGGAGCTGAATGGCGCCTCCGATGGTGGTTCAGTTCACCGTGAAGGTCATGGTCGCCGAGGCGCCGCCATCGACGTAGACGGTTGCGGTATGCGTGCCGTGGGTCGGGGCGGTGCTGTAGAGCCAATGCAGCGTCAGCGCGCCGTCGGCGGCATTGTCGCGGATCACGCCGAGGTATTTTCCGTTGTCCAGGTAGCGAAGCGTGGCCTTGCCGCCAGTGGCCTTGGTGACAGATAGGGTCAGCAGGTTTAGCGAGGAATAATCGGCGCCGGTGACGGTCAGCGCGGACGTTGTCGGTGTCGCCACGGCGGCCACGGTAAAGTTCGACGTCGTCGAGATGATGGTGCTGGTCGTCGCGTCCTCGATGGCGATGCTGTGGCTGCCTGCGGTGAGTGTCGTTGGACCGGCGGTGGTCAACTGGTTGTTGGCCAGCGTGGCTGTCTGTGTCGCGCCTGCGGTCCCATCCACCACCAGCTTGACGCTCGCCGGAGAGCCGGCGGTGTACGCGTAGGACGCCGTGAGGTTCCAGGGAGTGCCGGCGGTTACCGCGGGAATGAGAAGCGACGTGATCGTGCCTGCGTTTCCGGTCGCTACCGCGCCGCCGCCTGATCCGTCCGTCGGGGACCACCACATGTTGGCCAGTTGGAGCTGTACGGACGGCAGGCCGCTCATGGTGTAGCCGTTCGGCTTGATGACCTGTGCGCCAAGACTGTAGTTGCAGCCTCCATGGGCGTAGTCCGTGGGCACCTGAGAGCCGCTCAGGGTCCGCACCACGATGCCATCGACCTTGAGGGTCATGGTGCCGGCATACCAGAGCTCGTCGTAATCATGCAGTCCGGTGACCACGCCGACGCCGCTTATGCTTTGTCCATTGGGGGAGGCGGCGGTGTTGTAATAGTGCAACGTGGCGTCGCCGGTCCCGTTCTTGCTCCAGGCTTCCATGATATCGTCTTCGGTAACGATGTTGCCGAGCGATGCGGTGATCCATTTATTGTCCATCCGCCACAGGATCAAATTGACGCCGGGTTCCTGTGTGGCATTGCCCGCAGGAATGCCGGCACGCCAGTGGAAGTCGCCGTAGCCAAAACCCTTGGAGCAATCATTGGGGTTTTCCATGATCGCCGTGTTGATCCACGGCGTGCTGGTGGAATTGGACATGCTGAGCAGCAGGGGATCGGTGCCGTTGTTGGGGAACCAGTAGCCGTTGCCGTACTGATGCGTCCAGACCGACGTATCGAAATGGGAACTCGCGACGAAATTCTGCCCGGTCGCGGTCGCGGGGTTGAAGACCTGGGGTGTGTAGGCTGCCGCGGGGGCAGCAAGGGTCAGCATGCCGATACCGGCAAGCAAATAAGAACGGAATTTCATAATTGTTACTTCCCCGGAACGAGCAGTTTTGCCCAACCAGGAGAGCTTAGGCCAAAATCCACGGATGTCATCAAAAAATCGTGATACACGAGAAGTTGTCTTGATCGGCTCGCCCTGTTGCAGGTTCGAGCCTGCGCATCCGGCTGGCCTCTCGCAGCATCCTGAACGCGGGTAAACGATTGAATTCCGTCCCAACTTGACCGGCCTCGCGTCGCCTGCGGGTAACGCGGCTGGCGCATTTCGCTACAGAACGAGCGGCGAATGCCGAAGCCGAAGCCGATGCCGCGGCCTAGACTGCGGATCGGCAGGTTGGAGTGTCAGACATGGTTTCGTTCTGGATCGTCGTCGCGATCATGGGGCCGGTTGCATTGTTCGGAGGCGTGGCCGCCATCCTGATCTTCGGCTCGGACAGCAGCATCGACGAGACGTTGCGCCTGCAGGAAGAAGATGCTCGCTGGGTCAGCCTCATCTAGAACACGCCGATGAGGACCTGGCGTGCTGAAGCCGGGCGTTTCCACCATCGACCGGCACGGCTCCCGTGTAGCGCCTCCCGTTGACGCTTGCGCCAAGGTGAGGCACCCAAAGATCCAGGAAGGGATCCTTCGCGCGGCGGTCGCTTTTCCGCCGCTTCTTTTGGTTCCGGAAACAGATTTTGTCGGGCAGGCAGGCGATGTCGGGGATGATGCGGGCTGCGGTCCTGACTGGAGCGGGAAAGCTTTGCCTGGACCGGGTGAGCCTCCCCGAACCGGGCCCCGGGCAGTTGCGTATCCGGCTGGAAGGCTGCGGCGTCTGCGCGTCCAACCTCACGCCCTGGGCGGGACCGGAATGGATGCGGTTTCCGACCGAGCCTGGCGCGTTGGGCCATGAGGGCTGGGGCATCGTGGACGCGCTGGGCGACGGCGTCCGCGGGTTTCGGGTGGGCGACCGGGTGGCGGCGCTCTCCTACCGGAGCTATGCCGAGTATGACCTGGCCGAGGCGGATGCCGTCGTGGCTTTGCCTGTCTCGCTGGCCGGACAGCCCTTTCCGGGGGAGCCGCTCGGATGTGCGATGAATATCCTGCGCCGGAGCGAAATCCAGGCCGGGCAGACGGTTGCCATCGTCGGCATCGGCTTCCTCGGCGCCCTTCTCACGCGGCTCATCACCAGCGCCGGCGCCCGTGTGATCGCCATCTCGCGCCGGCCCTTCTCGCTCGAGGTCGCGCGTTCCATGGGAGCCGCCGAGACGATCCCGATGGATGATCATGAAGGCATCATCCGGCAGGTGTCGGACCTGACCGGAGGGCGCTTCTGCGACCGCGTGATCGAGGCGGTCGGCAAGCAGTGGCCGCTCGACCTTTCCGCCGAGCTGACCCGGGAACGCGGCCGGCTGGTCGTCGCCGGCTACCACCAGGACGGGTTGCGCCAGGTGAATATGGGACTGTGGAACTGGCGCGGACTGGACGTGATCAATGCCCATGAGCGCGACCCGAAGATCTACATGCAGGGAATAGGCGAGGCGGTGGCGGCGGTCGCTTCAGGGCGGCTGGATCCGCGCCCGCTCTATACCCATCGTTTCCCGCTCGACCGGCTGGACGAGGCGCTGGATGCGACCCGGGACCGTCCGGACGGGTTCCTCAAGGCGGTGGTGATGCCGTGAGACCGCGCCTCGGCTTTCTGGGCGTGGGCTGGATTGGCCGCCACCGCATGCAGGCGATACACGAGACCGGGCTGGTCGAAGTGGCGGCGATCGCGGACACGGTGCCGCAGATGGCTGCCGATGCCGGCCTGCTGGTGCCGGACGCGAGGCTCGTCGCCACGCTGGACGAGCTGCTCGATGTCGGGGTGGACGCCGTGGTGATCGCAACGCCCAGTGCGATGCACGCCGCGCAATCGATTCAGGCACTGCAGCACGGCGCGGCTGTGTTCTGCCAGAAGCCGCTCGGTCGCACGATGGCCGAAGCCGCGGCGGTGGTGGAGGCGGCGCGGGTGGCGGACAGGCTGCTGGCGGTGGATTTCTCCTATCGCGGCACCGAGGGGATGCGCCGGATACGCGAGCTGGTTCGCGCGGGCGCATTGGGCCGGGTGTTCGCGGTGGATCTGGTGTTCCACAACGCGTATGGGCCAGACAAGTCCTGGTTCCACGACCGCGCGCTATCCGGCGGCGGCTGCGTGATGGACCTGGGGGTGCATCTGATTGATCTTGCCTTATGGACACTCGATTTTCCCCAAGCGACGGATGTCTCGGCCCGGCTGTTCGCGGGTGGCAGACCGCTCGATGGCGGAGATGGCCGGGTGGAAGACTATGCCGTTGCAACCATCATGCTGGGGCAGGACATCGTGGTGCGGCTCGCCTGTTCGTGGCACCTGCAGGCCGGGTGCGATGCGGTCATCTCGGCGGCCTTCCACGGAACCGAGGGCGGTGCCGTGATGCGAAACGTCAATGGCTCATTCTATGAATTCAGGGCGGAACGCTTCCGCGGCACGGCCTGCGAGACGCTCGCCTCCGGCGCGGACGAATGGGGGGGATTTGTTGCGGCGGACTGGGCGCGCCGCCTGGCTGCGGGAGAGGCTTTCGCTCCCGAAGCGTTTCGCCTGGCGGACGTGGCCGGGCTGGTCGACCGGATCTATGGAGGTAGGGAGAAGGGCGAGACGGCGGGCGGATAGCCGCCCGCCGCCGTCGAAAGCCTGTTTCCGCTTCAGGAAACCCGGGTGCGACGCAGCCGCTCCGCCTCGATCTGCTCCGGAGTATAGTGCGGCGCGGTGTCGTCGAACTTCTCCCAGCCATCGGTCTGGTAGGCGGCGCGACGCGTCGTCAGGTCCACCGCGGCACTCGAGCGTCCGTTCAGGACGCTCTCGATCGTGCTGGCCTGGCTCTCGTCCGCGCGCACGCTGACCAGGGTGCCGCCACGGCGAACGCCCTCGCTATAGGCATGGGCATGTTCCTCGGGCACGCCCGCATGGATCAGCGAGCCGAGCAGGCCGCCGCCGGCTGCACCGATGCCGGCGCCGGTGATGGTCGCGATCAGCCAGCCGGCTGCCACCACCGGGCCCACGCCCGGGATCGCCAACAGGCCCAGGCCGGTCAACAGGCCGAGGCCGCCGCCGACCAGGGTGCCGGTGCTTGCGCCGGTTCCGGCACGGGTTTCGTCGGTGGCAGGATTGGCGGCACCGGTCCCGGTTCCGGATGCTGTGGTCAAGCCATGGCTGTTGTCGGCGTTGTTCGAGACGATGCTGATGTCGCTATGCGGAACGCCCGCCGCCTCCAATGCCTCGACGGTTTGGCGGGCGTCATCGTAACGATCATAGAGATGAGCGAATGTGCGTATGGCCATGTAGGCCTCCCGATGCTGGATTGAGCCGGTAATGGATCAGAGTGGCGCCGCTAATCGGCGGATGTCTGGCCGACGTTGCCCTTGTAATCGAGCCACACAGGAACCTTCTGGCCGTCCTTCATGCCCATGCCACGCCAGACGCCGCCCTTGTCCTTGTGCAGGTTGACCACCCTCTGGAAACCATGGCTCTCGATGCGGCGACGGGCTTCGCCGTGGCTGAATGAATTCGCACCCTGAGCCGGCTGCGGCGCATTGGCGTCGGTGGTCGCGACGGCCTGGTTGCGGTCGCCGCTCGCGGCGGCAGTGCCGCTGTTGCGGTCGACGTAGCCCGTGCTGGGGGTGGTTCCGGTGCTGGGATTGACCCCTGGCATCGGCGCATTCGAAGTGGCGCCGGGGGCGCTGTTGCCCGGGGTCGGCGAGCTGCCGGCGGTGGTGCCGGGCGTGGTCTGGGCCGCGGCGGCCGTCGCAATCAGTGCGGCGGCCAGGGCGAGCGGGATCGATTTCATCGTTGCTGTCCTTGAGTGGTATATTTGATGTCCGCGTGCAGACATCAGTTCTTCAGCGTGGTGCCGCGCGAGGTTGTGGTGCTGCCCGGTGTCTTCTCGATCTCGACATCCTCGCGACGCACGGTGTCGCGGACGGTCTCGACGCGGTCGTTGACATCCTTGCGGACGACAACCTCTTCGCGCACATGCGCGGTCTTGCCGACGACGGCTTCCTCGTCGGTTTCCCTGACCTCGATCACACGGTCGGTGAAATCGGTATCGGATGTGCGGGCGGTCGACGAGGCCGGCCGGCGCTCGATCGTGGCGCGTTCGGAGTGCAGGGTCACGTTCTCCTCGACCGGCGTCTCGACCACGAAGCGGCGCACCCGCGTGGTGCCGCGGTCGACCAGGCGCTTGCCGACAACGATCTGTTCCTCGTTGAGCGCGATCACCTGCTCGCCCGTGCCTGCACCCGCGCCTGTGACTGTTCCCGTGGAGGTCGCGGTGGACGGCGACGTCGCCGTCGTGGCGCCGGTCAAGCCATAGCCGGCGGCGCGTTCGTCGATGTCGATCGGATTGTTGAGTTCCAGGATGCGGGTCACGGCCTGGACATGCTGTTCGGGCGCCCTGACCATCACGACGGTCGAGCCGCTTTCCACGCTGCGGTCATACACCGCGGTGTCGTGGCTGGGCTGGCCGCCGAACTTGTCGTTCCAGAAGCTTGCTCCGCGGGACGATGTCGCGGAGGCTCCACCGCTCGCACCAAGCGTCGCGGAGGAATGACGGCTGATCGCACCCGACGGGACGTTGGCGGCTTCAAGATCGCGAACCGCGGCATCGGCGTGAGCAACCGTGTCGTACACGGCAACGATGGTTTCTTCACTCATGGATATCTTCCTTTGCTTCAATGTCAGAAAAAGAATTGTTTGAAATGGGCGTGCGGGTGATCACGGCCTCCTGCTCGCGCAGCAGAACCGTCTCGCGATGCTGCTGGGTGGTGCGGACGCGCCGGATATGCACTTCCTCCTTCAGCAGCAGCCTGCGCTCGACGACCAGCAGTTCCTCGACCACCGGCATGATCGTGACGTCGCCTTCCTGGCGAACCGAAGGCATGGCATCGACCATACGGCCGATCGGAATGCGCTCGACCTCGACCCGCTCCTGGGTCAGCGTCTCGTCCACCATCTGGTCATGGCTGCGCGTTACCGTGGCGACCCGGACAACCGCCCGCTCGACGACCCTGCGAGTGACCGCAAGCTCCTCGGCGTGCAGGGCCAATACCGTATCTTCGCGCGGCAATGCAGGCTCGCTGTCGATCGCCTGGGCGTCTTCCGGCCGATGCTGGGACATGGAATTCGCTCCCTGCCGGATCAGTCCTTCACGGCGTCGCGTACTGTGTCCTTGGCGCCGCCGACCGCGTTCTGAGCCTTGCCGGCTGTCTTCTCGGCCTTGCCCTCCGCCTGCGTCTTGGTGTCACCGGTGACCTTGCCGACGGCCTCCTTGATCGACCCCTTGACCTTGTTGCCGGCGCCTTCGATGCGATCCTTGTCCATCATGTTTCTCCCTGTTCGACCGTGATGGGGAATTCCATCCGGCCGGTCGGTAAACCCCGATGAGGATCAGAAGTTTTCCACCGCAACAACTTTGGGCTCGATATAACTAGTGCGGCGACACTATTAACGATGGGCCAGACGAACCAGATCCGATGTCACAGGGAGCCGGTGCCGGTCACGCCGCGCTCGCGCGCCCAGATGACGAGCTTGGCGCGGCTCGAGACACTGGTCTTGCGGTAAAGGCTGCTGATGTGATTACGAACCGTGTTGCGCGATAAAGCAAGCCGCTCGGCGATGACCGCGTCGTCGGCTCCCTGGCATACCAGCCCGAGGATCTCGCGGGCGCGCGGAGGCAGTTCGGTCAGCGAGGCGGCATCGGCGACCTCGGTTCCGGGACGGCGGCCCCTGGCGAGCTTTTCCAGCACCGCTTCGGTGAACCAGCTGGTGTCCTTCATCACCGCCTCGATCGCGTCGGCCACCTCCAGCCGGGTGCGGTTGCGCTCGGAGATATTCTGCGCGACCAGGAGGATGCAGGACTGCTCGCGAATCTCGACCGCTTCGGCCGAGACCAGGCATTCGAGCGGTTCGCCCGCCTTGGTGCGCAGCGGCAGCAGCAGGTTGCGTGCGCGTCCGTCCTTGCGCAGCAGCCGGTCCAGTTCCGCAGCCGGCTTGTTGTCGGCCCACAGGGGCAGCTCGCGGGCGCTGCGGCCAACGATGTCGGATTGCCGATAGCCGGTTTCTTGCGTGAAGGCGTCGTTGACCAGCAACACGCGCCAGTCCTGGCGGGAGGTGATCGCGGTGGGAACCGGGGCCAGACGGAACGCCATCTCGAAGCGTTCCTCGCTCTGGCGCAGCGCAAGCTCGGCCTGCCGGTGTCCATGCAGGTCGGCGAAGGTGAACAGCATGCATTTAGTATCGCCGATGTCGATCGGCTGGCCAGCGACGATGACGCATTTCTCGCCGCCGTTGGGCAACTGCAAGGTAGCCTCCATCTGCGGGATGGTGCGGCCCTCCTGCAGCCGCTCGATGGCAAGTTCCCGCCGTGCCGAGCCTTCCAGGACATCCACCTCGTAGATGGAGCGTCCGATGACGTCCTCTTCCCGGCAACCGGCCATCTCCAGGAAGCCGCGATTGACCCGGATATGGCGCAGGTCGCGGAGGCGCAGGATCAGCGCGGGAGCCGGGTTGGCGTTGAAGGCGCGTTCGAAGCGCTCCTCGGCATGGTAGCGCTCGGTCTCGTCGTCCAGGATCAGCACCAGCAGGTCGGGACGGCCCTTGTCGTCGGTCAGGACAAGGCTGCGTATGCGATGGGTCCAGCGGGCCTCGGTATCGCCGGCTGGGGCCACCTCCACCACGACCTCGTCGAAGGCTTCCCCGGCGAGCACCCGTTCCATCGGATAGCTGCCCTCCGGCAGGCGATGGCGGTTGCGGTAGCGCAGTTCGAAGCGCTGCCGATATTCCGAGACGGTGGCGCCCAGCTCGTGGAAATTCGACACCCCGTGCATGCGCAATGCGGTCTCGTTGGCCCAGATGATGGTCTGGTCGGTCTCGATCAGGATCACGCCGTCACTGACCCCGGCCACGATCTGCCGGAGGTAGCGATAGCCGGCATTCTGGCGCGGCAGGGTGTCGGACATGATAAGGCCTCGGGGAGGATGATATCCTATCGAACGGACGACGCAGCCGGCGGTTCTGCCCGCCTCCCTCGGGGCGTGCCAGGGCAATGGGTCCCAGGTGGACAACCGGGCGGTTCGATGCTCACATCGTTGGGGCATTTCAGATAGATGCACCCAAAGCGAGATGCGAGCGGACCCCCGGTTATGCATGTAAAGCCCGAATGATCCTGGATAGCGAGGTCAGCGACAGCCAGGAGTTTCGGATGCTCCGGGGCGCGGTCAGCGCCACTCGTATGGCGATGGTCATCACCGACCCGAACCGGCCGGATAACCCGATCGTCTTCGTCAACGGGGCTTTTCTGGAGATGACCGGCTATCGGGGCGACGAGGTGCTGGGCCGCAATTGTCGCTTCCTTCAGGGTGCGGAAACCGACCCGGATGCCGTCAGGGAGATCCGGACGGCGCTGCGCGAGAAGCGGGAGGTCCAGATCGAGCTGGTCAATCACAAGCGGGACGGATCATCCTTCCTGAACGAGTTGCTCATCAAGCCGATCTTCGACGAACGAGGCGAGCTAGTGCATTATTTTGCCTCGCAGATCGATGTCAGCGCCCACCGCCAGGCGCAGGCCCTGACCCGCGCCACGGAGCAACGGCTTCGCCTTGTTGCCGAGGAGCTTACCCACCGCGTCAGGAACACGCTGTCGACGGTGCAGGCCATTGTCAGGCAGACCGTCCGGAACGCGTCGTCGCTGGCGGAAGTGAACGAGGTCGTCGGCGCCCGGCTGGTGGCGCTGGCGCAGGCCCACGAGGCGCTGACCCAGCATGACTGGGAGAGAGCCGAACTGGGGGCGATCGTCCGCAACACGGTTCAGGCGCACCGCGACGTCCCGGATCGGTTCGAGATTGCCGGGCCGGCCGTCTATCTCGGCGCGAAATCGAGTCTGGCGATCGCCATGGCGATCCACGAGCTCTGCACCAACGCGATCAAGTATGGATCCCTGTCGGTGGCGTCGGGGAAAGTGCAGGTTGTATGGACGTTTCAGCCCCGCGAAGGGGGCGGCCAGTTGACCCTGACCTGGCGCGAACGCGGCGGCCCGCCGGTTGCGGCTCCGGCACGGAAAGGCTTCGGTTCGACCCTGATCAAGGAAGGGCTGACCTCGGACCTTGGCGGGACTGTCGAGCTTAACTACGACCCGACTGGCCTCGTCTGCGTCATCGAGGCCAGCCTGGATCAGTAACTTGTCCCGCTACCTGCAGGACGTGAAAACCTGCTCCCCATATTCCGGTCAGCGGCTCTTTTTGTAGAGCTTGCTGGCGATCTCGAAAATTTCCTCCGGTGCGTAGTCGGGGGCGAACGCACCATAGTTGCCGGCGAGTTCGGGGATCTTGCCGCCTTCCGGATAGCCCTCAACGACTTCGAGATTGCCCGGTGGATCGCCGGGAAGGGCTACCTCGTCGTTGGACCAGATGCCGGCCGCTTCCTCGTAATCGGCCGGGCTGAAACGATACAGGCGGCGATGGCTGCCTTCATCGAGATATTTCTGGCATTCGGGCACGCGGCTGAGGTCGATGTTCGGCGTCGGCAACATCTTCTCGATCGCGACGCCGGTGATCTTCTTCAGCGCGAGTGCATAGGCATGGGCATGAAGTGAACCGCGGACCAGAAGGTAACCGCAGACCTCACGACCGGTCGGCTCCGTCATGGTCTCATAGACACGCAGCTTGTGGATGCGGGCGCCGCATTCGAGATGGAAATTATGCAGCAGATCGATGATCAGGTTGCCGGTGGTGGTCACCATGTCCATGTTCCAGGACGCGGCATTGCTGTTCATCGGCATCGCGCCGCCGCCATTGCTGAGGAAGCTGCCGGCGAGGCGGGCATCCTGCATGTCGGCGAAGGGCGCCTTGGAGATGTCGACATTCTCGGTCGGATCTCCGGGCCCGCAATTCAACATCGAGATGCCGGTGCTGACGAGTTCCACATGGCCGAGTTCTTCGGCAAAGATGCTGGACACCAGGCTGTAGAACGGGCGCAGCTTGGCTTTGTTGCGAAAATTGAAGCTCTGGAACATGTAGTTGCCCAGGGTGGACATCTCGCCATATTTGCCCCCGAGCAACTCCTGGAGAGCCGCAGCCGCATTGGGATCAGGCTTCTTTGGTTGAGGAAGTTCCGCCTGCAACCGGTCAATTCTCATGAACATTGTATGTCATCCGAACCTGAGGAAATAATATCAAATACGGGCTGCTCGAACGCAAGTTCCGCACGCGACGTTATTCGAACACATCGAGCCGGCTGGATGGCACACACATTCACTTGATCGGACAGCAAATCGCGCATCATCACGCAAAAGCTTGAGCGCGCCCGGGAATATTGTCCAGACGGCAACTCGTTACTTTTCAGCATGTCTTCGGACAGGCTAGACCAAAACCTGCTCATGATCAAGGTCTCGCGCCGATCTGCTTGCCGGGTGGTAGTTCCGAATGCGCAACGGGGGATCCTGTAAGCGGGTGCAGTCCAAGCCGTTTTGTTGCAAATTGTTCTTTAAGCTGTTCTTAGGGATCTGCCGCTACATTGCTCCAGTCACAAGGCTACAGCGTGAGGGGGATCTGGAGCGGCAATGGCTTTGCGTTTCTCTTCACGGATTTGCGCCGCGGGAACCGTCCTGCTCATGCTGGCCGGAGCAGCGGCGCCTGCCCGGTCGCAGACGCTCAACCTGTTGATATGGGAGACCTATATCAGCCCCAGGGTCATCGAGCGCTGGAAGGCGCTCACCCATACGGACATCAACCAGGTCTATTTCGATAGCGGCGACAAGCGCGACTCGATGCTGTCGAACCCGGGCAGCATGATAGACCTTGCGATCATCGAGAACGCGCGCATCGATCCGCTTGGCGAGCGCGGCCTGCTGACCGCACTGCATACGCAGTCGTTGCCGAACCTCGCTTTCATCGCCCCTCGGTGGCGCGATGCCTGCGGACCGTATGGCGCAGCCTATTTCTGGGGCACCGACGGGATCCTCTACCGGAGCGACAAAGTGGCGGTGGCGCCCACATCCTGGCCGGAGCTGCTGCAACCCGCGACGGGATTGCGCCAGCATGTCGCGATGCTCAAGGACGATGACGACCTCCTCGCCGCACCCCTGAGCTTCCTGAAGAGACCAACAGACACCGACGATACGGGCGATCTCAGGCGTGCCTTCGCCGTGCTCGAGGCTCAGGCTCCTTCGGTGCTGACCTATGATTATATCATGACCGCCCAGCAGCAACCGGCCTTCGCGGGGAAGATCTATATGGCGCTGGGATATACCGGGGACCAGGTCGCGCTGAACCGGGATGCCGCGGCGATGAATGCCTGGCATTTCGCCACGCCCCACGAGGGTTCGGTCATCTGGGTGGACTGCCTCGCGGTCGTCGACAAGTCACGGCACCGGGATCTTGCGCTGAAATTCATCGATTTCGTCAATGCGCCGGAGAATGCGGCGGAGGATGCCCTCTACCTGAAGCTTCCCACGCCGAACGAGGCGGCCCTGCGGCTCCTCCCCGACGCCATGCGCACCGACCCCGAGATCTACCCGGCAGCCGACATCATGGCGCGCAGCCGGCTCAGGAGACGCGTCCCGGCCACGACGCTGCAGCTTCGTCGTAGGATCGTCAGCGCGCTGGTAAGCTCGAATGACACTCAATAAACGTGCGCTTGTTGTCCTGCTTCCGGTCATCCTGCTTGGATACGCCGTCGCGGCTTTCGTCGGGTACCAGGTCCAGAAAGCGTCGCTGATCGGTCTGGACAAGGCCAGGCTTGCCGAACAGCTCTCTGAGCTGCAATCCACCTTTGCCGGCTACAAGGCCTTCGATACGGGCCTGCTTGACGTGATCCGCAACAGCAGTTCGCTGCTGTTATTCATTAACGAGACCAACGACGCCTATCGCAGCGAGGCGCTGGGAGTGGGGCTGCAGGAAAGCGTGCGGTCGCTGTCCAGCGGAGCCGTCACGTTCGTGTCCTGCGCCATCTTCCAGCCGGACCACAAGCTGATCTACTATTATGACAGCAGCAAGGATCCCTTTGCCGGGCTGAGCGACGGACAGCTTGCCTTCGCGGGCCGCGCCTTTTCCGGCGGGGCAGTGAAGACGTCAGGTTACATCACCGAGGCAGGAGGCGGGTCGCTGATAGTGATCTCCGGCTTCGTGTCCAGCGCCTCCGGCGCGGAACCCGTGCCCAGCCAGAAGGGAGGCGCGTTCATGATCCAGATCGCTGTCCGCCCGACCCGCTTCGAGCAACTCAGAATGCGGATGGAACGCGAGTATGGGGCGAGGCTTGAACTCTCGCAGGTCCCTCTCGAAGCCGATCGGGGTATCTCCCAGGCCTTCGCTCTCGACACCGATCTCCATGCCCGGCTCACAGCCAGTCCCCTCTATCTGCAATCGCCGCTGCGCCGTGAGACCATCGCCCTCGTGACAGGAGGGCTCGGCATGAGCCTGATGTCGGTAGGCATCCTGATGCTGCTCGTGCGGCGCTACATCACCGGGCCGGTCGAACATCTTGATTGCCAGGTCACCGAGGTGATGGCCGGCAGGCGCGAGATGATCGCGTCGTCCGGTACGGGCGAGGTTGGCCGGTTGTCGGCGAACGTGGAGACGTTGCATGCCCGCGCGACCGGATCGCTGCGCGAGATCCAGAAGCTTTATCGCACGGACGCCCTGACCGGCATCAGCAACCGGGCCGATTTCGGCATGATCTCGGCGCGGGAACTGGAGCATGCAAGGAACACCGGGGGCGTTCTGACCATGCTGTTCATGGATCTCGACAATTTCAAGTTTGTCAATGACCGTTACGGACATGAAGCGGGCGATGCTCTGCTCACGGCGGTTGCGCAAAGGCTTGTCGGGATATTGGGCAAGGGTGCCGATCTTTGTTCCGAGCCGCCGGGGAGTTGCGCGCGCCTCGCCGGCGACGAGTTTGCGGTTCTCATCCGGTCCGATAGCCGTGGTGCCCATGTCTCGGCTGTGCTGGCCGGGATCATGGACCTGTTCAAGGGCGGCTTCCGGCTCGGCACCCAGCTTTATCCGGTTACGCCAAGCATAGGCATTGCCTCGGTGCCGCAGGACGCGGTCACCGTCGATCAGTTGATTTCCCGCGCGGATACCGCCATGTATCAGGCCAAGGAGACCGGCCGGAATAATTTTGCCCGTTACTCCGCGGAATTATCGGCCAAATCGAGCCGACGCGCCCTGATAGAAGATGGCCTGAAGGCGCTCGTTCGGGACGAGGAGTTCAGCCTGGTCTACATGCCGATCGTCAGCGAAACAGGCGTGGTTGTCGCCTGCGAGGCGCTGCTGCGCTGGGCCTCGCCGACGCTTGGTGCGGTCTCGCCCGCCGAATTCATTCCTATTGCAGAATGTACCGGACTGTTCCTGGGCATCGACGATTGGGTGCTCGATCATGCGATGGCCGATCACGGCCGCCTCGCCCGCCTGTTCGGCGAAGGCGTCGTGGTCAGCATCAATATTTCGACGGCTCAGCTTTATGACCGCTCTATCGGTGTTCGCCTTGGCGACATGGCACGCAAACATGGGTTGCAGCCTTCTCGCGTCGCGCTGGAACTGACCGAAACCTTCGCCGCCAGGCTCGACGGATCCACGCGCCAGGCAATCCAGTCGTTGCGCCTGCAGGGTTTCCGGATCTCGATTGATGATTTCGGTGTCGGCCATACCTCCGTGCAGCAGATCATCGAGTACCCGGCCGACACGATCAAGCTCGACCGGATCATCGTCGAAAAGCTGGCCAACGCCTCGAACATAGATGGCCTGCGCTCGATGATTTCCTTCTGTCATGCGCTGAACATGAAGGTGGTTGCCGAGGGGGTCGATACCATTGCCAAGGTCGAGGCGCTTGCGGCTGCGGGATGCGACAATTTCCAGGGTTTCGCAATCAGTCCGCCCCGGACTCTGGAGCAGCTTGGAGACTGGCGGTCGCATCTGCCAGAGGAACCTGCCTTTCCGCCTGGCCATGTCCAGAAGGCTTTCGGTCTCGAAATGTCAACGCCTGAGGCCGCCTTGTCGTGATCCGCGGCGGAGCGTGTTCGCCTCGCCACGACTGCGCGATGCTGGTCCAGGATTGAATCTACGTGTCGTCTTCGGGGGCTCGTGACAAACATCGACACCGTTCGGAGCGGATCCCCGCTCTCGACCGCCACCTCGAGCCGCGCAGGCGCGCAATTCATGCAACGAAATGCCGCCGCAGCTTCGGCAGGATCTCTTTGCCGAAACGCTGCAGGCCGCTATGATATTCCGGAAAGATCAGCATCATGCCATCGAGTTCGCACCGTTCGAGCAGATGGATGATGCGCCGGAGGATGGTCTCGGGGCTGCCTTCGGCATGCGGCGCCATCAAGCCGGAACGCGCCCGCGCGGTGAAGCTGTTCTCCTTGCCGATCTCGGCATCGATCGCGCCGTAGGACCGCATCATGCCGCGGAAGGCTTCCTCGTCGAAGCCGTCGCGGTAGAGCCGCAGCGTGGCTTCTGCGGCCTCGTCGTCGTCTTCGATCACGAGGATCAGCATCGCATAGGTGCGCAGCCGGCGTCCGGCGGCCCCGGCTACCTCCTTGGCATGCAGGCTGACGCTGCGGAGCTCTTCGTCGTCGCGGCCGCCAATGAAGATCGCGTCCGTCTGCTCGATGGTGAAGCGCAGGCCGCGTTCGGACATTCCGGCCGCAACAATGAAGGGGCGGGGCTTCTGCACCGGCTTGGGTTCGGAGCGGCAATCGCGCAGGGTGAAAAAGCGGCCCTCCTGGGTGACGGACGCCTCGGTCCATAGCCGCTTGACCGCCTGGATCCACTCGGTCGCGAGCTCGTAGCGTTCATCATGGTCGATGTCGTTCGGCCAGGCGCCCATCTGCTCGAACTCGCCGCGATAGGCGCCGGGTACGACATTCAGCCCGGCGCGGCCATGGCTGACCTGATCGAGGGTGGCGATCATCTTGGCGGTGACCGCGGGGTTCTGCAGCAGCGTCTGCACCGTCGTCCAGATCTTGACGCGCTTGGTCTCGACGGCCAGGGCGGTCATCAGGATCTGGCTGTCGAGGGCCGTGTCCCAATGCCGGGTGCTGCCGCCGTAGCCGCGCCATTTGGCCATCGACATGATGAAGTCGAGGCCGATCTCCTCCGCGATCAGGGCGGTGTCGCGATTATAGGCGTAGGAGGCGTCGATCACCGGAGCGGTCGAGGAGAGGATCCAGCCGCCGTTGGCGATCGGCAGGAAGATGCCGATATCCTTGCCGCCGTGGTCGGATGGCAGCCCGAAACTGCCGGTGTCGGAGGTGCCCATGCTCAGGTCCGTTTGCGAGGAATATCATTCGACCGCGTCGCGGCAGCCTGAAGGGATGCCCGACATATTGCGGATCCGCCGGGCGGAGCTAGGTTCTGGCTGGCAGGAGGCATCGGATGAGTATTCTATGGTGCCAGGGGATGTTCGCAAGCGGGTCCACCTGGCTCTATAATGTCGCGCTGGCCTTGGGTAACGAACTTGAACCACGCAGGCCGGTCGAAGGGCGGTTCGTGTTCAATCTGGCGGACACCGCCGGCCTGGACACACCGGGCACCCGTCATGTCGTGAAGGCCCACCAAGCCAGGCGCGGCGTCAGCGCGATCGCCACCCGAGCCGATGCCGTGCTGGTCACCTTGCGGGATCCACGGGATGCGGTCGTCTCGCTGATGCAGTACCAGGGATTCTCCTACCATCGGGCGCTGCTGAATGTCAGCTATGCGGCGGAGGCGTGCCTGCTGCTGGGATCGAGTCCGCGTGCCGTCACGCTGCATTACGAGCTTGGCTTCGTCGACGACCCCGCGACCATCGACGGTATCGCGCGTCACATGGGCGGCAGCATCGGGCGCGCACGGCGCGACGAGATCTTCAATGCCACGCGACGGCCGGCGATCGAGGCCCTGATTTCGCGGCTGGAAGCGAGGCCGACCACCATCAGGGACCGGGATGGCGACATCTACGACCTGGCCAGCCACTGGCACCGGCATCATGCCGGACGGACCGGAGAGACCGGGCGCTGGCGCAGGCTGCTCTACCCCGCCCAGGTCAACGGCATCGAGGCGGGCCTGCGGGAGTGGATGGAATGTTTCGGCTACCAGCCCGGCTATGCGTTACGATTATCCTGATACCAGACATGCGCGAGGTCCGGGCGGTGCGCCTCGCGCCCGGATCGGCCGGACCATGGCCGGAAAGAAGGAAAACATCATGCTCTCCTGCACGACGGAAATGGCCTGGCGGATCTCCAGGCCGGTCGGGCTGCTGGCATTGCTGTTGCCGGCCGCCTGCTCCGAGGCGCCTGCACCCAATGCGAGCCCGTTCTATCTTGCGCCGTCACAGGAACCGGGCGGAACCTCGACGTCGGACCAGGCGATGCAGCGGGGCCGCGGCATGAGGCAGCCCGGCGACCCGTCGTCGATGCAGAACATGCCGGCCGCCGGTTCGAACCCGTCTCCGGCCGGGCTATCCTCCGGCAGCGGCTCCGCCTCGTTCGGCACCGGCTCGTCCGGCGGAGAGTGACACAGCCGCCGCGCCGCCGGTCGTCGCCGGCCACGCCCGCGCCATGGCCAACATGGCGCTCATGCCTTGCACGCTGTTGCTGGATTTCGCATGATGATGCGCCATCACGGTGAGTAGAGGCGCTGGCGAGCTTGTTTTTGTCCCTGCCCGAGGAATCGCGGCATAGCCTCAGGCAACCGGTACACAACCGCCATGCGCCCGCCATAGGTCCGACCGGACGGTCCGGCGGATCTGGCATGATCTTGATATGGTCCGGGCTGATCTCGCCTTTCTCGCCGCCGCCGGTAGGCGAAGCGTGAGCGGTGCTCATCCCCTGGCTGGTCTCCCCGTGGCGCCCTCGGACGCGGGAGCCGTGCAACGTGCCACCCGCGTCGTGTTCTTCACCACGGGCTTCGCCAGTGCCGCATGGGCGTCGCTGGTGCCGTTTGCAAAGGCCAATGCCGCAGTCAGCAACGGTGCGCTCGGTATGCTTCTGCTGTGTCTCGGTATCGGTTCCGTCGTCATGATGCCGCTGGCGGGCGCCTTGTCGGCCCGGCTCGGCTGCCGCCGTGTCATCGTCGTCGGTACGGTGGTCGTCGCGGCGATGCTGCCCCTGTTGGCCAGCCTGTCGTTCCTGTTCGCGCTCGTCGCATCGCTTCTGCTGTTCGGCGCCGGCCTCGGCGCCGTCGATGTGTCGATGAACATACAGGCCATCCTCGTGGAGCGTGACAGCGGACGTTCCATGATGTCCGGCTTCCATGGCCTGTTCAGCCTCGGCGGCATCGTCGGCGCCGGTGGAATGGCGGCGCTGCTCAGCCTCGGTGTCGCGCCACTGCAATCGACGCTCTGCCTGTCCGGTTGCATCCTTGCCGCCCTGGCGTTGGTCCGGCCCCACCTGCTGGCCTATGGCAGCAAGAGCGAAGGGCCGGCCTTCGCCGTTCCGCACGGCATGGTGCTGTTCATCGGCGCCTTGTGCTTCGTGCTTTTCCTTGTGGAAGGGGCGGTCCTCGACTGGAGCGCCGTGTTCCTGACCTCGGTGCGGCATCTGGCCGCCTCGTATGCGGGGCTGGGATATGCCGCTTTCGCCACCACGATGACAATCGGCCGTCTGTTCGGGGACCGGATCGTGCATCGGCTCGGCGGCCGAAAGGTGATCTTGCTCGGAAGCCTGTTCGCGGCGGCGGGATTTGCCGTGGCGGTCCTGGTCCCGTCCGCGCTGCTGGCCATCGCCGGTTATGCCCTGGTCGGCATAGGTTGCTCCAACATCGTGCCGGTCCTGTTCAGCAGTGTCGGACGTCAGACGGTCATGCCGGAAAATATCGCCGTCCCCGCGGTGACGACGCTTGGCTATGCGGGCATCCTCGCCGGACCCGCGGGAATCGGCTTCGTCGCGCACGTCATCAGTCTTCCGGCCGCTTTCCTCGCGGTTGCCGCCATGCTGCTCGGCGTGGCTGCAAGCGCCCGCTTCCTGCGGACGTGACCGTTCCACCGGCAGGGAAGCCGGCTGCCTGCCGCGCGTCGAGGCGAAACGGCTCAGACGGAATCGAGTTCCGTAGAAGCGCAGCGGCCCTGCTCCCGATGTTCAAGCCGGATCTTCGTGAGGCCGGCGCCTGAAGCCTGGGTCGGTCAGGGCCACCTCCGCGCTTGCCGTCTGGCGTCCGCAACAGCGTCATGGAATGGTCGCGCCGGTTCTGAATGTTGGAATATCGCCCGCTGCTTTTGCTCGCATCAACCCTGCTCCTGATCGCCGCCGGCGTGGTGCCGCGGCTGGTGCCCCGTTTGCCGCTCTGGGTTCGTGTGGTCTGGCGAACGGCGATGTTCGTCTTGCTCACATGGTTGACGCAGCGGATGCTCGGCTCGCCGCTGCGTCCGCAGTTCCACATGTCTCGTGCCGGCGAGCAGTTCTGGGAGCAGCTCATCGAGGCCGGCTGGTGGCTGATCACGGCCCAGGTGGCCATCGCCGCGGTGCGGCTGATGGTGGTGCTGGAGCAACGGCCGCGCGAGACGCGGATCGTCTCCGACCTGCTGGCCGGGGTGATCTATGTGGCAGCCTTCCTGGCCATCGTGAATTTCGCCTTCGGGGTGCCGATCCGTGGCCTCGTGGTGACCTCGGGCGCGATTGCCATCGTGCTCGGCCTGGCGCTGCAGAGCACCATGTCCGACGTGTTCTCCGGCATCGCGGTGGGCCTCGAGCGGCCCTATAAGGCCGGCGACCTGCTCTGGGTGGAAGGCGGCATCGAGGGTCACGTCATCCAGGTCAACTGGCGGTCGACCCAGATCGCTACGGGCGACAACAACATCGCGGTGGTGCCGAACAGCATCGTCGCCAAGGCGCGGCTGATCAACCGCAGCTCACCGACGCCGATGCGCGGGGACAGGGTGGTGATCAGGCTGGACGCCGCTGCCTCGGTGGAACATTGCATCAATGCCTTGACCGCCGCCACCCAGGTCTGCCGCATCATGCTTGCGGTGCCCAATCCAAGCATCGCCTGCACCGGCCTGCAGGGGGACGGCGTGGCCTACGAGATCGGCTTCTCGGTGGCATCCAGCGACCAGCTCGAGCCGGCTCGAAGCGAGCTTTACGCCCAGATCCACCGCCATTTGCGCCATGCCGGGATCGCTCTTGCCGTGGCCGGCCTTGCTGCCTTGCCATCGGTGCCGGTGCCCACCCCGCTCGATCTGCTGGAGCGGTCCGAGCTGTTCGGCGACATCGAGGCCGAACAGCGCGATCTGCTGGCCAGGCATTTCCAGCCAGTCTGGCTGCAGCCTGGCGATACCCTGATCGAGGAGGGGGCCCTTCCCGAGGCGCTGTTCGTCATTGCCTCGGGCGCCGTAGAGGTCACGGTCGATACGGCGGGAACGCCGCGCGTCGTCTATCGCATGAGCCCGGGAGAGAGCCTGGGGGCATTGGCCTTGATCACCGGCAAGTCCTATGGCGCGACGGCGACGGCCCTGACCCCGCTAAAGGCCTACCGGATCGACCGCGCGGACATCGATGCCGCGATCAAGGCGATGCCGAAGCTGGCGGAGGGGCTGGATGCCCTGGCGCAGCGCGCGCAGGCGATCCAGCGTCGGAGCGCGGCTGCCCATGAGGAGGCGGACCCGGGCCGTCCGGAGCTGTTTCTCTCGAAACTGCGCAACTTCCTGCATCTGCTCGGCAGCTAGACGGGCGAAGTGTGACGTTTGTCGCGCCATTGGATCATTCTGCCGGAAGGGCCTAGCACTCGGGAAGGCCGAGTGCTAATGTCCCCTCGGACCGATAACCAGTGCCGGGTCCGGAGCCGCATTTGCGGCGGCCACCTGGTGCGTCCCCAATCCATCCAGGATCAAAAACATGAAGTTCCGTCCTCTGCACGACCGCGTCGTCGTCCGTCGCATCACGGCCGAAGAGAAGACCCGCGGCGGCATCATCATTCCCGACACCGCCCAGGAGAAGCCGATGGAAGGCGAAGTCATCGCCGTGGGTCCTGGGGCGCGCAGCGAGACCGGCGAGATCGTCGCCCTCGACGTCAAGGCCGGCGACCGCATCCTGTTCGGCAAATGGTCGGGCACCGAAGTGAAGCTCGATGGCGAGGAGCTCCTGATCATGAAGGAGAGCGACATCATGGGCGTCGTCGAGGGCAGCCCCTCCGAGAAGAAGATCGCCGCCTGATCCAGAGGCACTCGCCTCTCGATACGGCCCAGCAAGCAAGAAAGAGATAGATCATGGCCAGTAAAGACGTGCGCTTCGGCGCAGACGCGCGCAGCCGCATGCTGCGCGGCGTCGATATCCTCGCCGACGCGGTGAAGGTGACACTGGGTCCGAAGGGCCGCAATGTCGTCATCGACAAGAGCTATGGCGCGCCGCGCATCACCAAGGACGGCGTCACCGTCGCCAAGGAAATCGAGCTTTCCGACAAGTTCGAGAATATGGGCGCGCAGATGGTGCGCGAAGTCGCCAGCAAGACCAACGACGTGGCCGGTGACGGCACCACGACGGCAATCGTGCTCGCGCAGTCGATCATCCGCGAGGGCGGCAAGGCCGTTTCCGCCGGCATGAACCCGATGGACCTCAAGCGCGGCATCGACCATGCGGTCTCCGCCGTCGTGGCCGAGCTTGCCAAGCGCACCAAGAAGATCACCACCGAGGCGGAGACTGCCCAGGTCGGCACGATCAGCGCCAACGGCGAAGTCGAGATCGGCCGCATGATCGCCGAGGCGATGCAGAAGGTCGGCAACGAGGGTGTCATCACCGTCGAGGAAGCCAAGGGCATCCAGACCGAGCTCGATGTCGTCGAGGGGATGCAGTTCGA
>CAXTCT010000004.1:0-22584 GCA_964242565.1 uncultured Acetobacteraceae bacterium
GGCCTGCCTGTTCTGTTGACAAGCATGGAGCGCCATCTCCGGTCGTCACCGAGAGCTGCGACGCGACGGGCGGCCGAATTGGTGTTCCCATCCGCCGCATGAGCTTGCCGGCATGCCTCAGGGGATTTTGCCTATGAGCGGCATGCCTTATCCGGTTGTGCCGTGCGCAAGCCCCTGGCGCCGGCAGCGTGTTCTGGCTGGAGCTGCCGCTGGAGGCGCTCGGAGCGGTTCCCATGGGCTCTTGAGGACGCCATGCCAGCAACATCAACGACTGCTTCGGCCTGCCCGCTTCGCGTCCTTGTCCTGGACGATGTGGCGATGAATCGCGACATTGCGGGATCGTTCCGGTGTGCAGCCGGCTACGAGGTCGTCTGCGCGGAGGCCGGCGCCAAGGCGGTCAGGTTCGCCGCGGCTTTGGACTTCGACGTGGTCCTCACCGACGTGCGCATGCCTGGAATGGATGGCCTGGAGGCGACGCGCCGCATCCGCACGCTCGTCGGCCCGCGCGGACGGGTGCCGATCGTGGCCCTGACCGCGCAAGCTTTCGCCGAGCAGGTGAGCGAGTGCCGCAAAGCCGGCATGGACAGCCATCTGGCAAAGCCTTTCACGCCCGATGCGCTGCGTGACGCCGTGGCGCATGCGGTTGCGGCAGGACCGCCGCGCGGCGAAGCCGCAGCGCTGCCGGAGGATATGGGTCAGCCAGCGGCCGCTTTGGGCAGCGAGCCTGCCGGTGCTTGATCCGGCTGCCTTCGAGCGCACCGCCGCCTTCCTGCCGCCGGAGTCGCTTGCCTCCTATCTCCAGACCATTGCCGGGCGCGGCGAAGCTCTTTTGCACGCGCCGTGCTGCGCCGCGCCCGGAACGCCTCCTCCTACCACGGATGACGTGCGCCCATCAGGATGCCCTTGGCACGGTCGACCAGCATGCGCTCGTCGAGCCGCTTCTGAAAACAGGCCGCCACCTCCGTCTGTTTCCCGATCACATCCTGCAACAGGCTTGGGCAGTTGGTCTCGCCCTGCACCTCGACGCCTGCCGCTTCCAGGTCGGCGGCCGGCGGCGGGGCAGAAAGACGGCTGCTCGACAAGACGAGCGCAGACGTCATCGGGTATGCAGCATCGGACGCCTTGGACATGGATGGGTCCGGAGGTGGAGCGGATCCCGCATCACGGCAGTCTTGGCACGGGATGTGCTAGTCCAAAGCCCGAGGAGGCAATGACGTGTCCTCAGCGCGCTTCAAGCACCGCGCGTCGATGCCCATAACGACGTGGGCAGGGAAGTGCGGACCCGCGGAGGTTCCACTATTAGCAGCTTCCTGGAATAAGGCACATGTCGGAATCCGTTTCGTTCCGAAATTGCATGAAGTTCCCGATAACCACGGCACCGCGTTCGAATTCTGCGCCGTGTGCGCCGAAAGCAAGTTTGCTCTAACGCCGATACCGCAAAGAACGCATTGGATGCGCACGCATACGGGGATCCAGCGCGTCCAGGCAATCGCCACCCGTCGCTACGGGCTTGTCAATCTCATACCTCCTGGCAGGAAACCCTTATGCCTTCCAACAAAGCCACACGCATTGATCTATTCAGCCTGGCGACCCCACAGATGCGTGCGTTTCACCTGTCCTGGATGGCCTTCTTCGTCTGCTTCTTCGCGTGGTTTGCGACTGCGCCTTTGATGCCGGTGATCGCCGGCGACCTGAAGCTGACGAAGAGCCAGGTCTATTCCATCGGAATCGCGGGTGTGTTCGCCACCGTGCTGGCGCGGTCTGTGATCGGACCGCTCTGCGACAGGTATGGCCCGCGTCTTGTCTACACGGCGCTGCTCGTGTTCGGCGCACTTCCGGTCTTTGGCGTGGCATTCGCCTGGAATTACCATTCCTTCCTCGTGTTCCGCCTCTTGATCGGCATCATCGGCGCCAGCTTCGTGATTACCCAGTTTCACACGTCGGTGATGTTTGCGCCGAACGTGGTCGGCACTGCCAACGCCACGGTAGGTGGCTGGGGCAATGCCGGCGGGGGCGCGACCCAGAGCCTCATGCCGTACGTACTGGCTGGCTTCGCCGCCTATGGCTTCAGCAAGGGCTTGTCCTGGCGCTACGCCCAGGTGTTGCCGGGCGTGCTGATGCTGTGCGTGGCCGTGCTCTACTGGAAATACACGCAAGACACCCCGGAGGGAAACTTCTCCGACCTGCGGCGCCTGGGCCTTTGCAACGACGTCGGAAAGAAGGGTGGCTGGCAGGTGATGAAGGAGGCATCGCGCAATTACCGGGTCTGGCTGCTCGGTGCGTGCTACGGCGCATCCTTCGGCGTGGAGTTGTTCGTCCACTCGATCGCGGTGACCTACTATTTCAATCGCTACCAGCTCTCGATCAAGGACGCCGGTTTCGCAGTGGGCGCCTTTGGTCTGCTCGCGTTGTTCGCACGTGCCTTGGGCGGATTTTTGTCCGACAAGATAGCGCGCACCAAGGGTCTGGATGGTCGTACCTGGCTGCTATTCACGCTGCTGATCGGCGAGGGCGTGTTCCTGATCGCCTTCTCGCGAGCCAACACAGTGGCGACGGCGGTGTCGATGATGCTGGTGTTTGGCCTGTTCACCCACATGGCATGCGGATCGCTCTATGCCCTGGTGCCCTTCATCGACCGTAAGGTCCTGGGCGGGGTCTGCGGCATTATCGGCGCCGGCGGCAACATAGGTGGCGTGGCCGCCGGTCTCTTGCTGCGTGGAACCGGCAACCCGCAGCTCTGCTTCATGGTGCTCGGCATCACCGCGATCGTCTGCGCCTGTGGAGCGGCCGCAATCCGGTTCTCCGTCAGGCATAAGCAGGAGGAGGAGGCACTCTACGATGCTGCGCTCGCACAGCGCGCGGCGTCATCGACCGTGGTGGTGACGGCTTGAACGACAGGTCCAGCCAAGCCAGGGCTTGACGCTTCGCGCGAGCGCTTAGTCCCTCCTGGTCCACGCGCTCGTGGAACCGACAAGCTTTCTGAACCGGACCGACGCGTTCGTCTCATGTCGGATGTACGCCCCCATGCGGATCGGACGAGCCCTCGTCGGCGTTCGATAAGCGCTTCATCGGATGCTTCTCGAACCAAGCGAGCGCATCGCGCACGTCGTCCAGGAGGCGGTCCGCCATGTCGCGCGTGAACCCGTGCCGCACCAGGGCGCGCATCACGGCTGTTTCCTGGAGGTTGGGCGGCAACGTGTAGGCGGCTACCTGCCAGCCACGCACGCGCAGACGATCCGACAGGTCAAACAGTAAGAATGGCCGCGACGCGTCTGGCTTGAGCGTCCAGCATGTTGCTGGAATGCCGGAGTCAGGATCGCCATCGAACAGAATTTCGAACGGTCCAAGAGCATCTAGCGCGGATGCGAGATGCCGTGCCACGTCGTAGGCCTGCTTCTGGACGGCACGGTAACCGTCCCGGCCGAGGCGGATGAGCAGGTAGTATTGGGCAATGACCTGGCCGCCAGGGCGCGAGAAGTTCAGCGCCAGGTCCGGCATGTTGCCGCCGAGATAATTCACATGAAACACCAGCTCGTCGGGCAGGTCGGCCTTGTCTCGCCATAGGACCCAGCCAACGCCCAGCGGCGCCAAGCCGAATTTATGGCCGGACGCGTTGATCGAACACACGCGCGGCAACTGGAAGTCCCAGGTCACGTGCGGTGCCATGAACGGAGCCAGGAAACCGCCCGATGCCGCATCCACGTGGATCGGGATGTCGAGGCCTTGTTCGGCCTCCAGCTTGTCGAGCAACGATGCGATGGCGGCCACCGGCTCGTAGCGGCCGGTGAACGTCACGCCGAGTGTCGATACCACTCCGATGGTGTTCTCGTCAGCCATGGCGGCGACGGCATCCGGCGTCAGCCCGAGCTGGCCGTCGGTCATGGGCATTTCCCGCAACTCGACGTCGAAATAGCGGGCAAATTTGTGCCAGCAGATCTGCACGGGACCGGTCACAAGATTTGGACGGTCCGTCGGCTTGCCCGCCGCCCGCTGTCGTGCCTGCCAACGCCGCTTCATGGCAAGACCACCCAGCATCGCAGCCTCGCTCGATCCCACCGTCGAGCAGCCCGTCGGCTCCGATGCACTCGGCGAGTGCCATAGCCCGGCCAGCATGTGGACGCAGCGGCGCTCGAGCTCCGCGGTGGCGGGATACTCGTCGCGATCGACCATGTTCTTGTCGATCGCCTGGTTCATCAGGCGATGCACTTCGTCCTCTACCCAGGTCTGGCAGAAGGTCGCCAAGTTCTGTCGTGCGTTTCCATCGAACGCAAGCTCGTCGCGCACCAGGGCGAAGGCAGCGTCGGGACGGATGCCACGCTCTGGCAGGCTCAATTTCGGAATGGGCTGATCGGCAGCCTGCGAGGCGTAGATGTCGGCCTCCGGTCCGGCGTTCGACATCCTGCGGTGTAGTGGCATCCGACAACCTCCGGGCGACAGGATCGTAAGCCTCCGGGAAGGCTTTGGTTTGCTGTCCGCGGCTCTGGGAATTCGTCCGCAAAATCCGACCTCAGCGCATCAGCATCGCCTTCAACGCCAGCTGCATCTTGCGTCCATAGGGTGGGGCCAGGAACTCGAACCCGCTGAACCGGCCTGCCTTGTAGATGCCGCGCGCGTGCGAGAAGCGGCGGAAACCGTCGCGGCCATGATAGGCGCCCATACCGGACGGACCCACGCCGCCAAAGGGGAGGTCGTCCTGTGCCACATGCATCAACGTGCTGTTCACCGATACGCCACCGGAGACCGTGTGGCGCAGCACGGCCGATAATTGCTTCGGGTTCCTGGTGAAGGGATACAGCGCCAGCGGACGGGGGCGGTCGTTCACGAACTGCATCGCCTGGGAAAGCTCCCGGTAGGCGATCACCGGCAGGATCGGGCCAAAGATCTCCTCGGTCATCAGCGCCCCATCCAGCGAGGGGTTCAGCACCACGGTCGGCCCGATCCGGCGCTCCGCCGCAGCGTCGTCCAGGCGCAGCAGAGATGCACCGCCCGCCTCGGCGTCCCGCAGCAGGTCATGCAGCCGCTGGTGATGCCGGTCGGATATGATCGCGGTGTAATCGGGGTTGCGATCGATGCTCGGATACAGCCGGCCTGCCGCCTCGATGACGGCAGCGGCAAACGCATCCACCCGGTCGTGCGGCACCAGGGCGTAGTCCGGTGCGATGCAGGTCTGGCCGGCGTTGAAGAATTTGCCGACCGCGATGGTCCTGGCCGCGGCCCTTATGTCATAGTCGCGGCACACGATCGCCGGCGACTTCCCGCCCAGCTCGAGCGTCACCGGAGTCAGCGTCTCGGCGGCGGCACGCGCGACCAGGCGACCCACCGCGGTCGAGCCGGTGAACAGGAGATGATCCAGCGGCAGGGCGCACAGGGCCTGCGCCACATCCGCCCCGCCCGTCACCACGCTGATCTGCGCCGGGTCGAACGCATCCGCCATCAGGCGGGCAAACAGGGCGGCGAAACGCGGCACCAGCTCCGAGGGCTTGACGATCACCCGGTTGCCGGCCGCGATCGCATCCACCAGCGGGCTGACCGTCAGCAAGAGCGGGTAGTTCCAGGGCGAGACGATCGCGACGCAGCCGAGCGGTTGCCATTCCACCCAGGCGCGCCCGGGCTGGAAGCTGATATCCACGCGCCGCTGCTCCGGCCGCATCCAGCGGCGCAGGTTACCGCGCACGTGACGAATGGCGGCAAGCGACGGCACCAGTTCGGCGATGAAGGTTTCCTGATGCGCACGGCTGCCGAAATCCGCCGAAATGGCTTCGGCGATCCGGTCCCGGTTGGCACGCAGCAGGCCATCGAGCGTCTTCAGCGTGGCCAGGCGTTGCGGCGCCGGGACCGCGCCTTCACGGCCATAGGCGAGACGCTGCATGGCCAGGATCCGGGCCGGCGCCTGTGCATCGCCAATCGGCGTCGGGACGGCGGAATTCATCGCGCACCTTTCTGGCTGTTGGACCGGGCGACCATATCGGCCGCATGTCTGCCCGGCTCAGCCGTCGTTACCTGCCCGCGCCCCAGCGTCGCAATCCCGGGGCTTGCCGCGGCACCCGGGAAGCGTGGGTCAAAGGTGGCGTTATGGGTGGCTTAGGCCTGTCGCGTCATTTCATCAGGCTTGTACTGAGTCTGGTCCGGATATCGCCCGACATAATGCTCACGCCAGTCTCCGACGGGAAACCGATGGCGCGCACTGCCTTCAATCAGGGCCAGGCGTTCATTGTCATGCGAAACAACGCATTCATGCCAGGTGGCAAGGAACTGTTCATCGCTCAAGGACTGCAGCGCCGCGGCGCCTGTCGCCCAATGATTGGGAAATTCTTCCATAACAAAATCACTCTGTCCGCCGGCCGATTCCGGCTCGAGGAGACAGTTACTCCACCGAAGCGGTTCCACGGAATAGGCAATTTACTTCGACCAGCCGTGCAGCGTACTGAACCGGTGGCAGCGCCCGCCCTTGGTCGTTGGCGAGAGCCGTCGTGGCCACATAGCCGATCGCGATCCCGCTCACCCTTGACGAACAGGACGGCGTCGGCGAGGCGGAGACGAGGGCTGTCCAAAGGAGGCCGGGCACGCAAAGAAAAGGCCGGTCAGGGTTGCCCCCGACCGGCCCAGCTTTGGGGCTCGCGGCTTATTCTGCCGCGCGGCCCGTGACCGCTGGCCTGCCCTGACCCAGCGTGTGCTGGCGGTCACGACCGGCGGCTACGGCACGGAGCTTGTTCATCACGCTGCCGGTGCCGGCGGGGATGAGACGGCCCACAATGACGTTTTCTTTCAATCCATTCAGGGTATCCACCTTGCCCGCGGTTGCCGCTTCCGTCAAGACCCGCGTCGTCTCCTGGAACGAGGCGGCCGAGATGAAGGAATGCGTCTGCAGGCTGGCCTTGGTGATGCCCTGAAGCACCGGCATGGCCTGCGCGGGACGCTCCTTGGCCTGCAGGCGCTTGACGTTCTCCGCCTCGAACTCGAAGCGATCGACGGTTTCGCCAACCAGGTAGGTGGTGTCGCCCGGTTCCAGGACCTCGACCTTCTGCAGCATCTGCCGAACGATGACCTCGATGTGCTTGTCGTTGATCTTCACGCCCTGCAACCGGTAGACATCCTGGATCTCGTTGACGAGATAGTCCGACAGCGCTTCCACGCCGAGGACCTTCAGGATGTCGTGGGGCACGCGCGGGCCGTCGACCAGCGGGTCGCCACGACGCACGAAGTCGCCTTCCTGCACCGAGACATGCTTGCCCTTGGGGACCAGATAGTCGGTTTCCTCGCCGGTCTCGTCATTCTTGACGATGACGCGGCGCTTGGCCTTGTAGTCCTTGCCGAACTCGATGCGGCCGTCGGTCTCGGCAATGATCGCATGGTCCTTGGGACGCCGCGCCTCGAACAATTCCGCCACCCGCGGCAGACCGCCGGTGATGTCGCGCGTCTTGCTGCCTTCGCGAGGGATACGCGCCAGCACGTCGCCGGCATGTACGACCGCGCCATTCTCGACCGACAGGATCGAGTCCGGCGACAGGAAATAGCGGGCATCGCCGCCATTGGCCATCTTGAGCACTTCGCCCCTGGCGTCCTTGAGCTGGAGCCGCGGACGAAGATCGACGCCTTTGGAGGCCTGCTTGTAGTCGACCACCACCTTGGAGGTCAGGCCGGTGACCTCGTCCATGCGCTCGACCAGCGTGATGCTGTCGATCAGGTCGAGATACTCCACCGACCCGGCCTGCTCGGCGATGATCGGCAGGGTGTACGGGTCCCACTCGGCCAGCTTCTGGGTGCGCGCCACCGTGGCGCCCTCGTCGACCAGCAGCCGTGCGCCGTATGGCACGCGGAAGCGGGCGCGCTCGGTGCCCTTCTCGTCGGTCAGCACGATCTCGCAGTTGCGGGCCATGACCACCGGCACGTTCATGCTGTTCTGCACGACGTTGCGGTTCTTCACGTTGACCACGCCGTCATGCGACGCCTCGACCATCGACTGCTCGGCACCTCGCTGCGCCGCGCCGCCGATGTGGAAGGTGCGCATGGTAAGCTGGGTGCCCGGCTCGCCGATCGATTGCGCGGCGATGACGCCCACCGCCTCTCCGATATTGACCGGCGTGCCCCGGGCGAGGTCGCGGCCGTAGCAATGGCCGCAGACGCCGACACGGGCATCGCAGGTCAGCACCGAGCGGATCAGCATGCTCTCGACGCCGCTATTCTCGACCAGTTCGGCTTCCGCCTCCCCGATCAGGCTGTTGCGCGGCAGCACGATGCGTCCGGTGATCGGCTCCAGCACATCGATGGCCGTGGTGCGGCCCAGGATGCGCTCGGACAGGCTGGAGACCACCTCGCCGCCATCCATCACCGCACGGACGGTGAGGCCCCGTTCGGTGCCGCAATCCTCCTCGACGATGATGCAATCCTGCGCCACATCGACCAGGCGGCGGGTCAGGTAGCCGGAGTTCGCGGTCTTCAGCGCCGTGTCCGCGAGACCCTTGCGGGCGCCGTGGGTGGAGGTGAAGTAATCGAGGACCGACAGCCCCTCCTTGAAGTTGGCGATGATCGGCTGCTCGATGATCTCGCCGGACGGCTTGGCCATCAGGCCGCGCATGCCGGCGAGCTGCTTCATCTGCGCCGGCGAACCGCGCGCGCCGGAATGGCTCATCATCCAGACCGAGTTGGTCTGCTTGCCGACCTCCTGGCGGGAGATCTCCTTCATCATCGCCGCCTGCACCTCGTCGGTGCAGCGCGACCAGGCATCGACCACCTTGTTGTAGCGCTCGCCGGCGGTGATCAGGCCGTCCTGATATTGCTGCTCGAACTCCTTGACCTCGGTGGTGGTGCGGTCCACCAGGATCTTCTTCTCCGGCGGGATGATCATGTCATCCTTGCCGAACGAGATGCCGGCCTTGGCGGCCTGGCCGAAGCCGAGCCCCATCAGCCTGTCCGCGAAGATCACGCACTCCTTCTGGCCGCAATGGCGGTAGACCGCGTCGATCACGTCCGAGACATTCTTCTTGGTGAGCTGCTTGTTGATCAGCGCGAACGGAACCTGCGCGTGCTTGGGCAGGATCTGCGCGATCAACATGCGGCCGGGCGTCGTAACCACGGTGACGCGGGTCTTGGCCCCTGTCGCATCCACCGTCTCGAAGCGGGCGCGGATCTTGTCGTGCAGCTTGATCGCCAGCGCCGACAGCGCGAACTCGATCTCGCCGATGGTGCCGAACGCCGGAGCCCCGGCCTTCACCAGGCGCCCCGCGTCGTCATATTCGCTTTGATCCGGCGTCTCGCGGAATTCGGGCGTTTCCAGCGACAGGTAATACAGCCCAAGCACGATATCCTGGCTCGGCACGATGATCGGCTTGCCATTGGCCGGGCTGAGGATGTTGTTGGTCGACATCATCAGCACGCGGGCTTCGAGCTGCGCTTCCAGCGACAGCGGCACATGCACGGCCATCTGGTCGCCGTCGAAATCGGCGTTGAAGGCGGTGCAGACCAGCGGATGCAGCTGGATCGCCTTGCCCTCGATCAGCACCGGCTCGAATGCCTGGATGCCAAGCCGGTGCAGGGTCGGCGCGCGGTTCAGCATCACCGGATGCTCGCGGATCACCTCCTCGAGGATGTCCCAGACCTCGGGACGCTCCTTCTCCACCATCCGCTTGGCGGCCTTGATGGTGGTGGCGTGGCCGTACTTCTCCAGCTTGCTGTAGATGAACGGCTTGAACAGCTCCAACGCCATCTTCTTGGGCAGGCCGCATTGATGCAGCTTGAGCTCGGGCCCGACCACGATCACCGACCGGCCGGAATAATCGACGCGCTTGCCGAGCAGGTTCTGGCGGAAGCGCCCCTGCTTGCCCTTGAGCATGTCGGACAGCGACTTCAGCGGACGCTTGTTGGCCCCCGTGATGGCGCGGCCGCGACGGCCATTGTCGAACAGGGCGTCCACGCTCTCCTGCAGCATGCGCTTCTCGTTGCGCACGATGATGTCGGGCGCGCGCAGCTCGATCAGGCGCTTGAGGCGGTTGTTGCGGTTGATGACGCGGCGGTACAGGTCATTCAGGTCCGACGTCGCGAACCGGCCGCCGTCGAGCGGCACCAAGGGGCGCAGCTCGGGCGGGATCACCGGCACCACATCCAGGATCATCCAGTCCGGATGCGATCCGCTCTCGGCGAACGCCTCGATCAGCTTCAGGCGCTTGACCAGCTTCTTGCGCTTGGCCTCGGAGGTGGTCTCCTTGAGGTCGGCGCGCAGCTTGACCTTCTCGGCGTCGCAATCGATGTCCTTGAGGATCGTCTTGACCGCCTCGGCACCGATCCCGTAACGGAAATCGTCGCCGAATTCGTCCTGCTTGGCGAGCAGCTGGTCCTCGGTCAGAAGCTGGTGCAGCTTGAGGTCCGACGGGCCCGGCTCGAGCACCACATAGCTTTCGAAATACAGGATCTTCTCAAGCTCCTTGAGCGTGAGATCGACCATCAGCCCGATGCGGCTCGGCAACGACTTCAGGAACCAGATATGCGCCACCGGGCTGGCCAGCTCGATATGGCCCATCCGTTCGCGGCGCACCTTGGCGAGCGTCACCTCGACGCCGCATTTCTCGCAGATGATGCCCCGGAACTTCATCCGCTTGTACTTGCCGCACAGGCACTCATAGTCCTTGATCGGACCGAAGATGCGCGCGCAGAACAGCCCGTCCCGCTCCGGCTTGAAGGTGCGGTAGTTGATGGTCTCCGGCTTCTTGATCTCGCCATAGGACCAGGAGCGGATCTGCTCCGAGGAGGCCAGCTGGATCCGGATCTGGTCGAAGGTCATCGCCTGGCCGGTCTGGCCAAGGATCTTCATCAATTCATTCATGCGCCGTTACCCCTGAGAGGGTGAAATATCCAGGGAGCGGGCCGGGACGCTGCCCCGAACCCGCCGGGGCCGTGGCCCCGAATCCCGCTTCTGGTAGACCTCGAAGCCACGCCCTGGGCGGGGTCCCGTGACACCCGGACGCTATGTCGGGCTCTGCTCGAGTTCGACATTGAGGCCAAGGGATTTGAGCTCCTTGACAAGCACGTTGAAGCTTTCGGGGATGCCGGCCTCGAAATCGTCCTGCTCGCGCACGATGGCTTCGTAGACCTTGGTGCGCCCCGACACGTCGTCGGACTTCACCGTCAGCATCTCCTGCAGCGTGTAGGCGGCGCCGTACGCCTCGAGCGCCCAGACCTCCATCTCGCCGAAGCGCTGCCCGCCGAACTGCGCCTTGCCGCCCAACGGCTGCTGGGTGACGAGGCTGTATGGACCGATCGAACGGGCATGGATCTTGTCGTCGACCAGATGATGCAGCTTCAGCATGTAGATATAGCCGACCGTCACCTTGCGCTCGAAGCCCTCGCCGGTACGGCCGTCGGTAAGCTGAACCTGGCCCGAGGTGTCGAGGCCGGCACGCCCCAGCATGGCCTCGATGTCGGACATCCTGGCGCCGTCGAACACCGGTGTCGCGATCGGCACGCCCCGGCGCAGGTTGTGGGCGAGCTCGATCAGCTGCTCGTTCGGCAGCGTGGCGATATCGTCCGCATAGACCCGGTCGCCATAGACCTCCTTGAGCGTGTCGAGCAATTCCTGCTTGGCATTGCCGGTGCGCTGATATTCATCGACCAGCTCGCCGATGCCCTTGCCGATGTTGGCGCAGGCCCAGCCGAGATGGGTCTCCAGGATCTGCCCGACATTCATGCGCGACGGCACGCCCAGCGGGTTCAGCACGATATCGACCGGGGTGCCGTCGGCCAGGAACGGCATGTCCTCGACCGGGGTGACCCGTGAGACGACACCCTTGTTGCCGTGGCGTCCGGCCATCTTGTCGCCCGGCTGCAGCTTGCGCTTCACCGCCACGAACACCTTGACCATCTTCATCACGCCAGGCGGCAGTTCGTCGCCGCGCTGCAACTTCTCGACCTTGCTGTCGAAGCGCGCCTGCAGGCGTCCGACGGCGGCGTCGAACTCCCGCTTGAGCACCTCGATCTCCGCCACCGCGCTGTCCGACGACAGCACGATATGCCGCCAGGTGCCGCGCGGATGCTCGGCCAGGATCGCCTCGGTGACCTCGGTGCCGGATTTGAGCCCCTTGAAGCCGGCGCCCGCCTTCTGCCCGAGCAGGCGCTCGCGCAGACGGTTGTAGAAGCTGCGCTCCTGGATCGCCCGCTCGTCGTCGCGGTCCTTGGCCAGCCGCTCGATCTCGGCGCGCTCGATCGCCATCGCACGCTCGTCCTTGTCGACGCCGCGACGGGAGAATACCCGCACATCGACGATCGTCCCGGTGGTGCCGGGCGGCAGCTTGAGCGAGGTGTCGCGCACGTCCGAGGCCTTCTCGCCGAAGATCGCCCGGAGCAGCTTCTCCTCCGGCGTCATCGGGCTCTCGCCCTTCGGCGTGACCTTGCCGACCAGGATGTCGCCCGGATTAACCTCGGCCCCGACATAGACGATGCCGGCCTCGTCGAGGTTGCGCAGCGCCTCCTCGCCGACATTGGGGATGTCGCGCGAGATCTCCTCCTGGCCGAGCTTGGTATCGCGCGCCATGACCTCGAACTCCTCGATATGGATCGAGGTGAAGACATCGTCGCGCGCGATGCGCTCGGAGATGAGGATGGAATCCTCGAAATTGTAGCCGTTCCAGGGCATGAACGCGACCAGCACGTTGCGGCCCAGGGCCAGTTCGCCCAGATCGGTCGAGGGACCGTCGGCGATGATGTCGCCGGCGTGGACCTTGTCGCCGACACGCACCAGCGGGCGCTGGTTGATGCAGGTGGACTGGTTGGAGCGCATGTATTTGCGCAGGCGGTAGATATCCACGCCCTGGGTCGCGCCGCTCTCGTCGGTGGCCCGCACGACGATGCGCGCCCCGTCGATCTGGTCGATCGTGCCGGGACGGCGGGCGACGATGGTGGCACCCGAGTCGCGCGCCACCGCGGCTTCCATGCCGGTGCCGACCAGGGGCGCGTCGGAGCGGATCAGCGGCACCGCCTGGCGCTGCATGTTCGAGCCCATCAGCGCCCGGTTGGCGTCGTCATTCTCCAGGAACGGGATCAATGCCGCGGCGACCGAGACAAGCTGCCTCGGCGACACGTCGCAGGCCGTCACATCCTCCGGCTTGACCAGCCGGAAATCGCCGCTGCGGCGAACCGAGACCAGCTCGTCGGTCAGGTTGCCGGCGGCATCCTGCGCCGCATCGGCCTGGGCGACGACCAGCTTCTCTTCCTCCATCGCCGACAGATATTTCCAGCCATCCTGCAGCGCGCCGTCCCTGACCAGGCGATACGGCGTCTCGATGAAGCCGTACTTGTTCACCTTGGCGTAGGTGGCGAGGCTGTTGATCAGGCCGATATTCGGCCCCTCCGGCGTTTCGATCGGACAGATGCGGCCATAATGCGTCGGATGCACGTCGCGCACCTCGAAGCCGGCACGCTCGCGGGTGAGACCTCCCGGGCCAAGGGCCGACAGGCGGCGCTTATGCGTCACTTCGGAGAGCGGGTTGGTCTGGTCCATGAACTGGCTGAGCTGCGACGAGCCGAAGAACTCGCGCACGGCGGCGGCCGCCGGCTTGGCGTTGATCAGGTCGTGCGGCATGACGGTGTCGATGTCGACCGAGCCCATGCGCTCGCGGATCGCGCGCTCCATGCGCAGCAGGCCGACGCGATACTGGTTCTCCATCAGCTCGCCGACCGAACGGACCCGGCGATTGCCGAGATTGTCGATGTCGTCGATCGTGCCGCGGCCATCCTTGAGCTCGCACAGGATCTTGACCGTGCGCAGGATGTCGACCTTGCGCAGCACGCGCATGGTGTCCTCGGCATCGACGCCCAGGCGCATATTCATCTTGACGCGTCCGACGGCGGACAGGTCATAGCGGTCACCGTCGAAGAACAGGCCGCGGAACAGGGCTTCGGCGGTGTCCGGGGTCGGCGGCTCGCCCGGGCGCATGACGCGATAGATGTCGATCAGCGCATCGTCGCGTGACGTGTTCTTGTCCACGGCGAGCGTGTTGCGGATCCAGGGACCGTTGCCGCTATCGACCGCGAGCGTCGGCAGCGTGTCGATGCCGAGATCCTCCAGACCGGCCAGGCGGGCTTCGGTGAGTTCCTCGCCGGCGTCGGCATAGACCTCGCCGGTCTCCTCGTTGACCATGTCATGGGCGACGAAGCGACCGAGCAGGTCGGCCCGGCCGACCAGCACCACCTTGGTCTTCTCGGCGATCTTGCGGGTGATGCGCGCGGTCAGCTTGGCGTCGGCCTCGGCCACGACTTCGCCGGTCTCGGCGTCGATCATCGGCTCGAGCAGCTTCATGCCGCGGAACGCGTCCGGGTCGAACGGGCGTGCCCATCCCTTTCCCGTCTTGGTGAAGATCACCTCGTTGTAGAAGGTCGCGAGGATCTCGTCGGCATCCATGCCGCGGATTTCCATCGCATCGACGTCGCCGCCAGCGGCGATCTTGGCGGCACGCGCCGCCTCGGACGCGGCGCCTTCCAACGCGTAGAGCAACGTGGTCACGGGCAGCTTGCGCTTGCGGTCGATGCGGACATGCACGATGTCCTTGCTGTCGAATTCGAAATCGAGCCACGAGCCGCGATAGGGGATGACACGCGCGGCGAACAGGAACTTGCCCGACGAGTGCGTCTTGCCCTTGTCATGATCGAAGAACACGCCCGGCGAACGATGCATCTGGCTGACGATGACGCGCTCGGTGCCGTTGATGATGAACGTGCCGTTGTCCGTCATCAGGGGCATGTCGCCCATATAGACCGGCTGTTCCTTGATGTCCCGGATCGAGCGGCTGCCGGTATCCTCGTCGACGTCCCATACGATGAGACGCAGCACCACCTTCAGGGGCGCCGCATAGGTCATGCCGCGCTGGATGCACTCCTCGACATCGTATTTCGGATCTTCGAGCTCGTAATGAACGAATTCCAGGCGGCCACGGCCGGCAAAGTCATTGATCGGAAATACCGAACGGAACACCTCCTGCAGGCCGGTCTGGGTGCGGCTGTCGGGGGGCACGTTCATCTGCAGGAACCCCTCGTAGCTGGAGCGCTGCACGTCGATCAGGTTGGGCATTGGCGCAATTTCGGGGATCCGTCCGAAGCTCTTGCGGATCCGCTTGCGCCCCGTGAACGATTTGGTCATCGAGTTGCCAAGAATTGCGTTCATCGTATGTCCTGCCCTAGCGTGCTTGGCCCAGCGGTGGCTGTCGCATCCGGAAGTCTCCCTCGGGAGCCCCAGGCGCCGACCGAACCCCTGTTCCAGTAAATCCGTCATGTCATGACCGCTGCGGCGGCTTGCGCGCGCCGCACGGCCAACGGGGCGGGAATCGCCTTGCGACTCCCACCCCTGTCAGTCTAGCGGATGATACCCTGACGGCACTGGGAAAGAGCCCCAAGGCCGGCAGGATTTTCGTCAAGTCGTTTATTTGATGTCGACAGAGGCGCCCTGCTCTTCCAGCTGCTTCTTGAACTTCGCGGCTTCATCCTTCGTGGCGGCTTCCTTGACCGTCTTCGGAGCGGCCTCGACGAGATCCTTCGCCTCCTTCAGGCCAAGACCGGTGATGGTCCGGATCTCCTTGATGACGTTGATCTTCTTCTCGCCAACCTTGGTCAGGATGACGGTGAATTCGGTCTGCTCCTCGGCCGGTGCGGCGGCGGCGCCACCGCCACCCGCCGGCGCCGCGGCGGCAACCGGTGCCGCGGCGGACACACCCCATTTCTCCTCGAGCAGCTTGGACAGCTCGGCGGCTTCGAGAACCGTCAGTTGGGACAGCTCGTCAACGAGTTTCGACAAATCAGCCATGATATGCTCCTAATCTAGACTTCGTGTGGTTCCTTGCAAGCCCGGTTTCCGGTCCTGCGGCTTTTTTCCCGTACCGGGCGGGCCCGGCTTGCGAGCCCGCGGCACGGATCAGGCGGCTTCCGCTTCGTCCGCGGTGGCCTCGTTCGAGGCCCCGTCCTTCGTGGCATAGGCGCCAAAGACCCGCGCGAGCTGTGCGGCCGGTGCCTGGAGAACACCCGCGATGCGCGTGGCTGGCGTGGCGATCAGGCCCACCAGTCTTGCGCGTAGCGTATCCAGGGATGGCAGATCGGCGAGCGCCTTGATCCCATCTGCATCGAGCATCTGGGTGCCAAGCGCGCCGCCGAGCACGACAAGCTTCTCGTTGGTCTTGGCGAACTCGACCGCAACCTTGGCCACCGCCACCGGATCGACCGCCCAGGCGAGGGCGACCGGTCCTTTCAGCAGCGGCGCGATGCCGTCGAATCGGGTCCCATCCAGGGCAAGGACGGCCAGCCGGTTCTTAGCGACCTTGAAGGTCGCGCCCGCCGCCCGCATCCGCTGACGCAGCATCGTCACCTCGGCGACCGTCAGCCCGTTATTCTGGGTGACGACAACCATCGACGTCTCTGCGAACACGGTGGCGAGGGTGGCCACGAACTCCCGCTTCTCCGTACGGTCCAAATCCCGTCTCCGTCGTGACCCTCCGGCATGAGCCGAAAGGCCGGGTTACCCATGGGATGCACGGACGCGCGAGGGCGTCCGAGGCATCCCGGTTCGCCTGTCCTGTGTTAAGCCGGAACCACCCAAGCCCGGATCTTCTGGAGATCAGGGCATAGTCCTTGGGCATCCCCGTCTTGCGCGCGCGGTCCCCGGAAGGACCATTAAGGCGTGATGCCGCGTGCGGTCTTGGACAGGTGCGGAATGGCGCCCGCTGGTCTGGACGCCCTCCTGCTCATCCCCGCCCTGTCGGGCGGGGCGCATTCAAATAGGCGGCCGCCCTAGCCGGCGGCGAGCGTCGATACGTCCAGCTTCACCCCGGGCCCCATCGTCGAGGACAGGGCCGCGTTCTGCAGATAGGTGCCCTTGGCGCCCGTCGGCTTGGCCTTCTGGATCGCATCCACCAGGGCGCGGATATTCTGTGCCAGCTTGTCCTCGTCGAAGGATGCCTTGCCGATGCCGGCATGGATGATCCCGGCCTTTTCGGCGCGGAACTCGACCTGGCCGGATTTGGCGGCGGTGACCGCACCCTTCACGTCCATGGTCACGGTGCCGAGCTTCGGGTTGGGCATCAGCCCACGCGGGCCGAGAATCTTTCCCAGGCGTCCGACCAGGGCCATCATGTCCGGAGTCGCGATGCAGCGGTCGAACGCGATCTCGCCGGCCTGCACCTTCTCCGAGAGGTCATCGGCGCCGACCACGTCGGCACCGGCGGCGAGCGCCTCCTCGGCCTTGGCGCCGCGGGCGAACACCGCCACGCGCAACACCTTGCCGGTGCCGTTGGGCAGGCTGAGCAGGCCACGGACCATCTGGTCGGCGTGGCGCGGATCGATGCCGAGACCGAGCGACAGCTCTACCGTCTCGTCGAATTTGGCGGTGGCATTGCCCTTGACCAGGCGGATCGCCTCGTCGAGGCCATAGGCCTTGTTGGGCGTGACGGTCGCTCGCGCGGCGTTGAGTCGCTTGTCCTTGGCCATGATGTCAGCCCTCTACCACGGTAAGGCCCATCGAGCGGGCCGAGCCTGCCAACATGCGGACGGCGCCGTCCATGTCGTTGGCATTCATGTCCTTCATCTTGATCTCGGCGATCTCGCGCAGCTGTGAGGTGGTCACGCGCCCGGCGGCGGCGCCCTTGCCCACCGTCGGGCTGCCCTTGGAGACCTTGGCGGCCTTGAGCAGAAAATAGGTGTTCGGCGGGGTCTTGAGGATAAAGGTGAAGGTGCGGTCGCCGAAGGCGGTGATCACCACCGGGGTCGGCACGCCGGGCTCCATGCCCTGGGTGGCTGCGTTGAACTCCTTGCAGAACTGCATGATGTTCAGGCCGCGCTGGCCGAGCGCGGGTCCCACCGGCGGCGAAGGGTTCGCCTTCCCGGACGGGATCTGCAACTTGATGTATCCGACGATTTTCTTCGCCATAATCCTTGGCTCCTTACGATGCCAGGACCGCGGTCCATACGACCCGCCCCGACGCCAGGTGGCGACGGACGAAGTCTCCCGCGTTCCGTGAGAAGCGGCGGATTAGCGCCTGCGGGCGGGAACTGTCAAGCCGTTCCCGCTTGCGTTTGCGTCGGACGGAGATGTCGGGCGGTGCGGATCGGGGATGCCGAGCGCCAGCCACGGATTTTCAAGCACTCCGCGAACCGCGCCGTTCATCGGCGCACCCAGATCTACAAGGGACCGGCAAGCAAGCTAAGCGGATAGAGCCAGACCGAGCTGGAATTCTGCATTCACGGTCTCCGAGAAGGGTTCAGTTGAACGCGAAAGCGCCTGCAATGGCGAGAAGGAGGGCCGGCGGCATGACCAGAGCGCCAAGCTTCAGGAAGGTCCATGCGCTGACGCTATGGCCTTCGCGCCGGAGCGCCGTCAGCCACAGGATCGTCGCCAGCGATCCGGTGACCGACAGGTTTGGACCAAGATCGACGCCGATCAGCGCCGCGGTCCGTACGTGATCGGGCACATGCGCCATCTCGACGACGCGGCCGGCAACAAGGCCGGCCGGCAGGTTGTTGACCAGGTTGCTTCCCATCGCGAGCAACACACCGGATGCCCATGCGGCCCCGTTTGCGGAGTATCGCACGAGGCTCTGGAGCAGGATCGACAGCTCGTGCGTGACGCCGTTCTTCTGCAACGCCTCCACCAGCACGAAAAGCCCCGCCACAAGCGGCAGCACACTCCAGGAGATATTCTTGACGATGTTGGCAATGTCGCGCTTGAAACCGACCAGAACAAGAATGGCGGTGCCAAGGCCGGCCAGAAATGTCGGCAACCCGAGCTGAATCCCGAAGCCCGATGAGACCAGAAGGACCAGTGCGGTTGCGATAATGCCGAATGCCGCCATCTTCCCGCCTTTGGACAACTCCGGAACTTCGATCCCGGCGGCGATCTTCCGACGAAGAGCGGTGCGCTGGCTCCAACGCAGGACGATATATGTTGTAAGAATGGAAAGCGCCGAGGGCAGTGCAAAACGTGGCAGCCATTGCAGCAGCGGTGGCATATGGCTGCCGTATATGACGAGGTTGGCAGGGTTGGAGATCGGCAGCACGAAGCTCGCAGCATTCGCGATCAGGGCGCAGATGAATAAAAAGGGCAGCGGCTTGTCCGCCTTCGCGGTCTTCACGACGGCAGCCACGGCAGGCGTCAACACGACTGCGGTCGCGTCATTCGACAGGAACACGGTCACCATTGTGCTCACGAAGAAAACCAGGGCGAACAGGCGCGTGGCGGAGCCCCTGGCCATCCTGGCCGCCCAGCCAGCCAGCCAGTCGAACAGTCCTTCCTGCCGAGCGAGTTCAGACAGCAGCATCATGCCGGTCAGGAACAGATAGACATCAGCGCCTTTGCTGACCCCGGAAAGGGCATCGGACGGGCTCAGAACCCCGAGGACCACCAGCAGGATGGCCCCGCCCGCGGCCCAGATGAACTCGGGCCAGGCAAAGGGGCGGATGATCACAGCCGCGGTTGCGGCGCCTGCAATGCCCCAGCTGGTCCATGTCGAGGCGAGGATAGTGCCGGTGCCGGTCAATCGTTTTGTCCGTTCCCGCCTGGGATAAGCACGCGTAGCAGCGAATCATCATTTGCGTCCGATGTCGAGGCGTCGACGGCGGCACTGGGACATGCCGATCGTGCGGTGCCGTTCCGGTCCTACTGCACCGGCTTCCGCTACCGGGCGATCGCAGGAGCATCGAGCCGATGGCCGCGCAACGCGTCAAGGCAGGCGTGCGTGCAGACGTGATGTTCCAGACCAAGCCACAGATCACGCTGGACCAGATCGCTGCGCGCATTGGCCGCTGCGACCAAGGCACGCCGGGTTGCGAACAGGCACCAGCAACTCAAGGGGACCCGGGACCAGGCCCCTTCGAGGGCGGCCCGGGCACCACGCTGTGCCAGCGCGCGCTCATGGCTTGTGTCGCCTTCGTCTATCGCAGCATTTCCGCCTCGTCAAAGCCCACTAGACGGGGCCGGGAAACATGTCACTACACGTTCCAGGACCGCCGCTATCACCGGTCTGCCCGCTTTGCGCCGCGCAATAATGAGCCGGTTCTTCGCACATCTTGCCACACCTGTTCGATATCCACACTGCAGGCAGCAATTCCTCTGATATCTAAATTCGAAACCGCTCCAGTAAAGCCAGTTGAGATGCTGCGTCCGATGTCCGCATTTATCGTGATTGCGAGCCACCGGACTGATCTCGCAAAGCCGGAACCCAACGAGTTGGATCATGTGCCACGCGAAGTAGAGAAACAGGCTTCGTCGCCGCTGCTGCGTGGGACGATGCACCATCAGAAGCAACCCTGCCAATTCTATTGAGTTGACCTGACATGCAGGGTGCGGATCGCGTCAATGAAGAGTTAGAGGTAGGCTTCAACGAGCCTTTTGAAAAACGTTGGCTGCGTGCCGAGCAGCTCGGGCGTATCGTCATGCTCCTGTTCGTCTCCGTAAGCCTTGCCGGCCTTTTAGGCCGCGGGCCGTATAGTCACCGCACCAATAAGATTGCGGACCAGGCTTTGGGGGTTGATTTCGAGCCTGTAGCCCGCTCGCAGACCGGCACGCAAGTCACATTTCATCTTGTCAACACCAGTCAGGAGCCAACACTCAAGCTTTTTGTAGGTGCAACTATTTTGGAGCCCATGGGGCTGGAGCGGATTCTTCCGCAACCTCTTAAAACCGAGGCTGTGCCAAATGGCTTGTTGTTCACGATCGGAGTGCCTCCAGGGACCCGCGATGCCGCGGTGCGCATGATGCTCCAGCCGATCGGAATTGGGGTGAACAGGCTTACAGCCCATCTGGAGGGACATGCTCTTCTGAGCTGGACCCAGTTTGTGGTCCCCTGAGGTACCGATGAGTGTCATCATCCGCGCGGCTTTTGCGTATCTTATATTATTACTAGCCGTGCGTCTGATCGGGCGGCGCATGGCCAGCATGTTGGCACCATTCGATCTTGTTGTGTTGTTCCTGTTCGGCGGTGCCCTCATGTCCGCTGTCCTCGGCGACGACCACTCAATGACGGCAGCAATCGGCGCCGTGTTTTCCATTGGGCTAATGCATATCTTGGTTTCCAAGCTAAAGCAGTTGCTCCCGTGGTTTGGACGGCTCGTCGACGGCACTCCGGTCATCATATACGAGCAGGGGCAATGGCATCGGGACCGGATGCGTGGCCTGCGTATGCTCGAGAGCGATGTAATGACCGCAGTCCGCCAGAAAGGCCTCATGCGCCTCGAAGAGGCAAGATACGCCATTGTTGAGCGGGACGGCAAAATCTCGATCATTCCCCAGAGCAACGACGAGTAGAAGGTCGATTTGCCGAAGCCATCCGCCTGTATGGCGCGCTTGTTCCCGGCTCATCTGATCGGTAATCCCACTTTGTTCTAGCACAGCATGAACGAAGAAAAGCCGATCTGCGTGAAATCTGGAAGGCGCCGGACCGTGCAGCGGCCGAGACGGCAGTCGCGACATTTGCCGACAAGTATGGTGCCAAATACGAAAAGGCGGTGACCTGCCTGGTCAAGGATCGTGAGCGGCGGCTGACCTTCTATGACTTCCCGGCTGAGCACTGGGACCATCTGCGCACATCGAACCCGATCAAGAGCGTGTTCGCCAGCGTCAGACACCGCACCAAGGGTGCCCTGTCACAGGACACGGCCAGGCTGATGGTGTTCAAGCTCGTCACGGCGGCTGCAAAGACATGGCGCCGGCTGAAGGGCGAAAACCAGTTGCCCAAAGTCATCGAGGGCGTCAATTCACCAATGGCCTCGAGGTCACCAGCACGCCAGCACAGAACGCCGCCTGATCACCACGTCACCCAAGTTCAGGCATAACTCCCTAATGGCGACCTCCAGCGCCTGAGTGGAGCGGTGAACGCCGCGTCGGATCTGCTGCTCGGTCAACAGGCCGAAGAACCGCTCGACCTTGTTGACCCAGGACGCCAAGGTTGGCGTGAAATGGACGTGCCAACGTGCCCTCTTGGCGAACCAGTCGCGAATCAGCCTGGTCTTGTGGCTCGATGCGTTGTCCATGATGACGTGGATGTCCATCTCGTCAGGGACCCGGCACTCGACGATGTCGAGGAAGCGGCGGAACTCCTGGGCGCGGTGGCGGCGCAGGCATTTGCCGATGATCGCGCCGGTGGCGACGTCCAGGGCGGCGAACAGCGAGGTGGTACCATGCCGCTTGTAGTCATGGGTGTGGCGCTCGGCCTGTCCGGGTCGCAGGGGGAGCATCGGTTGGGTCCGGTCCAACGCCTGAATCTGCGACTTCTCGTCTACACAAAGCACAAGAGCGCGGGCGGGCGGGTCGAGATAGAGTCCAGCGATGTCGCGGACCTTGTCCACGAACAAAGGGTCGGTCGACAGCTTGAATGTCTCGAACCGGTGCGGCTGCAGCGAGAAAGCGCTCCAGATGCGGTGCATCATAGTAACCGACAGACCGCTGGCCCGTGCCATCGAACGGCGGCTCCACTGCGTCGCTCCACGCGGGGTGCTTTCCAACGTCGCCGTCACCACCGCGGCGCTTCGGTCGTGGCCGATCTTGCGCGGCATGCCGGGGGCGCGGTTCGTCACTCAGGCCACTCAACCGCCGTTCGGCGAAGCGCCTGCGCCAGGTCGTCACCG